>VFKY01000321.1 GCA_009885275.1 Verrucomicrobiota bacterium
AAGGCTTGGCCATGCCTCAGTATCTACCACGGAAGTTTACACGCATGTGCTCAAGGCCATGCAGGGCAGCGTACGCAGTCCACTGGATGATTTGTGAGGGGAAAGAGCTAAAAGAAATAGCCAAACGGTAGGGATACACCCCATAGGCAGTTCGTATCTGCGAGCGTAAGATCATCCCGTAGCACTAGCTGACTGCGTGGCCAATCTTACGCGGAGGTTCCCTGAACGGTGACAGTCTTAAAGCAGGATTGAAACGAAATGGGGAGACGCAGTCAGCTAGGCTACCCAAATGCGCTTTCTCACATCTTAAACTGAGACAGTACCAGTTTATTTTACATTACATATATTGTGACAAGTTATTAAAGGGTGTTTGAGATGCCCAAATTTAGGTCCTTACGATAAGTTACAGGAGCATTTCTTCCAGTTCCGTATCACTGATGCCGGACATCATTAATGAATCATCGTCCATGGCCATGTCCATGATGGCGCGTTTCTGCGCCTGGAGCTTTAGAATTTTCTCTTCAACTGTGCCGCGCGTGATCATCCGATATGCAGTGACGGGACGATCCTGACCAATACGGTGCGCACGGTCAATGGCTTGAGCTTCCACCGCGGGATTCCACCATGGGTCTACCAACAACACGTTGTCAGCGGCCGTGAGGTTTAACCCGTAGCCCCCAGCTTTTAAACTGATCAGAAACAGACGCTTGTCTGGCTCTGTCTGGAATGCTGTAACCTGGCCTCCACGATCCTTGGTGGAGCCATCAATATAGCTAAACGCCACACCCATCGCTTGCACCTTCTCACGAACTAAGCGTAACATTCCAACAAATTGACTGAATATGAGCGCCTTACCGCCACCTTCAATGATTTCAGTAAGCAATTCCTCAAGAACGGGCCATTTACCGCCCTCCGTATCTTTCTTGGGATTTTTGATGCCCAGTAGCTTCAGATCATTACAGGTCTGACGCAGGCGCAAAAGCACGGTAAACATGGTCATCCGAGCTGAACCTTGACCTGTGCGCTTGCGAGCTTGGCGAATTTCCTCACGGCCTTCGGCCAAAATACGATGATAAACCTCATTTTGTGCCTTGGAGAGATCGCACCACACAACTTTTTCGATCTTCTCAGGCAAATCCTTGGCCACTTCTTTTTTGGTGCGTCGAAGTAAATAAGGTCGAATGAGGCGCCTTAAGCGCTCCATCACGAGCCTTGCCTGTTGAGATTCCCCCTGACTCAGAGGTTTCACAAAACGCGTCTTGAAGTCATCCATGATCGGCAGGTATCGCGGCAACGAAAACGCGTAAATCGACCAGAGATCTTTGACCGAGTTTTCTACTGGGGTGCCCGTCAAGGCAAAGCGAACATCCGCTTTGAGTGAACAGACCGCCTTGGCGCTCTCGGTATCGGGATTTCGAATATAACTTGCCTCATCCAAGATAATGGCTGAAAAATTGATTTGTGAATAATGCTCTATATCTCTAACTATCAAAGCATAAGAAGTGAATATTACGTTGAAATCCTTGAGTTTAGCAAACTGTGCGACACGCTCAGGGTTATGAGAAACGTGTGTGTTTAACTCTGGTGCGAAGCGTTGTGTTTCCTCTGACCAGTTAGAGAGTAATGAGGTGGGACAGATCACGAGGGCTGGCGCTTTCGTTTTCTTGGTTTGACGCGCGAGAATAATTCTCAGAAGCGCTACTGTTTGCACCGTCTTACCAAGCCCCATTTCATCCGCCAACAATCCGCCCGCCTTCATGCGCGTGAGTCGCTCCATCCAACGAACACCCTCAAATTGATAAGGACGCAGAACATTTCCAAGATCCCCGAGAAGGCTCTGCAGTTTGCTTTCATCCATCAAAGGACAGGGTTCCAGATTCCGGGCATCTTTATCCGCAAAATACCCTTCTAGGGCCCCCATTTGACGTGAAGGCACGGAGACACGACTGCCGCCATGCTCAAACCGCGTATGGATATCCTGTAATGTTTCCTCTAATTCCTCACAACCTTCAATATCAAGGAGATAGCGATTACCATCAGGGCTGCGAACGTCTCTTTTACCGCTACGGATAAGTCGCAACACTTCCTGACGCGGAAGATGAAACCCGTCGGATGATTCATAGGCGACCTCCAAGCTGAGCCAATCAGCCCCCTGCCCTGCTGGCGTATTTTTTTCATGAGCGTGCGAATGCATCCTTGGCTTGATCGTGCCAATGCCAAAAGTGGCAAAGCGCCAGAGGTCGCTTTCAATGATCTCGAATTGTTGCTTCCAGCGCGGCAACTCACTGGCAAGGAATCGCAAAATCTCTGATTCACCGAACATGACATACTCTGTTTGCACTCCAGCCTTGAATCCGGAAGAGAGAATGCGATGCAGGGCGGACTGTTCTCGTAATGTGTTTCTACGGTAAAATAGCGATTTATCATTCTGATCTTGAATTGGATACAACGAATCATCACTCCAGATTTGATTAGCTTCATTAACGTTCACCAAGGGGTAACCGGCCTGGCCTTGTGAATGAACCATGGGTCGAAGCTCAAGGCGTTTAAGGTTGCCGTCGAGGTTCATGCTGATTTTCGCATCAACAGGAATTAACCGTAAATTAGAAAGCGGATTCTCCGCCACCGTCACATCAAAGAGTTCACTTAAAACTGGCAAATGAGCCGCGACCCAACGTGAAGATCGCGATATCTCCCCTTCCTGAAAAAGCTGCTTCAGAAAAGCCATGGCTGACTTAGGCAAATCAACCGGCAAAGAGCATATGGAAGCCGATTCCGCGCTATAGATCCATGATCGATTACCCAATTCCAACCATCTATTTTCTTGTTTAGTTATCTTAAATACATAGCTATCTGTATCATTAACAGGTAATGAATGTAAATTCACATGTAATCCACTATTAATCAATAGCTTAGTGTGATCTTGCGTCGATTTAGCAGTGGGTAATCCTGACAAGACTCGATCATGGCCAACCAAGCATTCCAGAAGCGAACCCAGCGCCTCAGCAGGCAAACGTAAGGGCAGAGTTTGGATTTTTAGTTCTTGTGAAATTAGCCATCTAACAAGTGCATATTCCTTGAGTTCGCCCCCTGGTTGAAACTGAAGGAGCACTGGAACGGTGCCTTGAGGCAAGCGGTCGAATTGATCCGTGGCAAAATGGACTGTGTAAATGCCGAAAGGAACGTCCTCATCGGCGATGACAGGTAGGATCTTCTTGATTTCAGGTTTTGGAGGAATATTAGGCCGGGCAGAGATGATATCCTGGCTCGTGCCGCCACCTCCACCATTTAAGAGCGTGAGTCCAACGGCGAGCGCATGAGCGCATATTAAACCTCTTCTTGCTTCAGGGCATCCGCACTGGCAGTCCACATTGCGCTCGTCTTTGATGGTCATGATGACTCGAAATCGCCGTGCTCCCGTGCCGACCAATCCACTGTAAACTTGTCCGTTTTGAGCAGCGTCAGCTACGACGCCCATACGTACAAAATCCCGTGCTGACTTTAAAGCCTGCCATCCACCGATGTCCCCCAACCATTTTTCCGTCATTTCCATATGAATTTATCTCGCTACCCTGAAGGTTTGTGATGTAATGCGCCCGTCAAGCAGGCTTATGAAGATTATTGCAATTGCCAATCAAAAGGGAGGTGTCGGTAAAACGACAACCGCGTTAAATCTGTCAGCTTGTCTGGCAGATCGAGGTATTAATGTGTTGTTGATTGATTTGGATTCTCAAGCCAATGCGACGAGTGGTTTGGGGATTGCTCAAGAAGAGGGTGGAAGTATTTATCCGTGTTTGATTGGGCAAACGCCCATCACGGAAGTTATCTGTAGCACTCGGATCCCCCATCTCTCCATTATTCGTTCCCATCAGGAGCTTGCGGGTTGTGAAATTGAACTGGCCCAGTCCGGCAATCACCTGACTCGGTTGAGGGATCTGCTGGCCCCATTGAAAAGCAGTGGTCTCTTTGATTACATCATTATAGATAGCCCCCCGTCTCTGGGCATCTTGATGACTGGCGCTCTGGCGGCGGCAGATGAGCTGTTGGTGCCTATTCAGTGTGAATATTTTGGTCTTGAGGGGTTGTCCAAAATTGTGCATATCGTTCAACAAATTCGTGAAAGCGGGGCTAATCCTGAGCTGGCGTTGGAGGGCATCGTCATGACCATGTTTGATTCTCGAATGAATTTGTCGCAGCAGGTGCTCAAGGATGTTCGTGAATACTTCACTGAGGTGGTTTACGATACGATCATACCCCGCACAGTCCGTCTGGGTGAGGCTCCGAGCTTTGGTAAGTGCATTATTGAATACGAGCCAAACGGGAAGGGTTCCCAAGCCTACCGAGCACTTGCCGATGAGTTTTTAAAGCGTCGTGGTCATAGTAAGAAGACCACGAGTAAAGCTTGAAGTAAGCGGCAGAGTTATCGTCTGCTGCCGCTTTTTTCGCGTCATTGATCAATTAAAGCGCTCCCAAAGTATCATCCAAGGCAGCGATGAGTTCGCTGATGGATGCTTCGGTTTCATCTCCCATATTGGAGATGCGGAACGTTTTCCCGCTGATCTTACCATAGCCACCATCGATGGCGATTTTGTGGCGCTCTTTGAGTAGACTGACGAACTTCGCAACGTCGATATTTTTATTGTTTTTCACACAGGTAAGAGCCTTGGAACGATAGCCTTCGGGGGCCAAAAATTCAAAACCGTGCTTAGTAACCCATGAGTGAACCATGCTATTAAGCTTCGCGTGACGGGCGTATCGATTCTCCAGACCTTCTGCAAAGAACTTATTTAGCTGGTGAAGCAGCCCGTAGATTAGCGCAATGCAAGGAGTGCTGGGAGTCATGCTCTTGTCGCCATTGGCTTTGAATTCTAAGAAATCAAAGTAATAACCACGATCCGCAATGGTTGCAGCGCGAGCATACGCAGCCTCGCTAGCGGCGAAGAGTGCCATGCCAGGGGGCATGGCAAAAGCTTTTTGGCTGCCAGTGAGAAGGACATCGATGCCCAAGGCGTCAAAGTTCATGGGCACAGTCGTGAAAGAGGACACCGTATCGACGATGAACATGACATCAGGAAACTGTTGTTTAAGTTTGGCAATCTCCTCGAGTGGATTAAGCACACCGGTAGAGGTCTCATTATGCACCAGCGTGACTGCGTCAAATTCACCAGTGGCTAGTTTTTTGGCGATTTGCTCCGCCAGAATAGGTTGCCCCCACTCTACTTTGAGCTCTTCCGCCTGCTTTCCGCAACGTAGAGAGACATCATACCATTTGTCAGAGAAGGCACCGCAACAACAGTTGAGCACTTTCTTTTTGACCAGATTGCGCAATGAGCCTTCCATAATGCCCCATGCTGATGAAGTGCTGATGTAGGTCTGTTGTTTCGTGCCAAAGAGAGCTTGGAGCTTGGGCTGGATATCTGCGTAAAGCTTGGTGAAATCCTTACTGCGATGTCCCATCATGGGAGCGGACATGGCGGCATAGGTGTCTGGAGATACTTCGACTGGACCGGGAATAAAGAGTTTAACGTGATCGCGCATAGAGATGCGGAACTTATGGAGTCACGAGAAAAAGGCAAAAGGGAAAAGGCAGAAGTTCTGGATAAACTTCAGATTTATTTATCCCAAAGGTAATGCTCTAGGCGAAGACGTGTGGCTCGCATTTTGGCCTCCTCAGAGCGATCACCACCTGCGCGGGCCAATCTGTCTGCTAGACGCGCGGCGGGATCCCATTGTTGCTTCGCTTCCAGCATCTCGATAGCCGCAAAGCCGGAGCGATAGAGCCAGAGGTATTCCTGGGGTGTGAGCGCGGTACTCTGAATGATCGCCGAAAAGCAATCCTCAACGACATCGTGACAGGCTTCCAGTGCTTCTACCTTTTTTCCTGCTTGAAGGTAGATTTGAGAAAGTAGGTATCCTGCACGTGTTCGCCATACCCGAGGTGATGCCGGATCATGTAACATGCCGCTGAATATTTGGACGGCAGGTTCCAAATATTTGGGATCTTTTTTGACCATGATACTCAATAGTTCGCCCTTTTCCATGAGTAAGGATAGCTTCTCCTCACTTTCAGGTTGGGGTTTACTGTTTAGTAAACTCTCGATTACTGCCAGCGCATCGCTCTCTTTGCCCTGACGACGCTTGGCGAGAGCTTGCTGTCTTTGTGCTTCACGCATAAGTGGGCCATTTCGCGCCACTACCTCTTCCCATAATGAAATTGCTTTTTCAAGCCCCTCAGGTGTGATGAGGGCCATCGCTGATTTACCAGCAAAAAAAAGAGCGATTTCGGCGTATGCTGACTCTGCGTGCTCAGCTTCCAAAGCTTCAAACTGAGCTTCGGCTTTGGCATAGTTTTCAAGCCGATAATAGGACTGTGCTACTTTCATACGCACTTCATCACGGCGTGTAGACTGCTTCCAACGCTCCAGATATGCAATGCCCTCATTTACTAAGTCCTCGAGATTTGCATCTGCTTCACGAGCCCAAATTTTCGTGTAATCAATTTTTTCCCTCCATTCGTCCGACAGCCCCTTGATAAGACTGGTCTTCTTGAGTTCTTCATTGGCGGCCCTAGTTCGCGCAGGCACGTCGAGCAAATACAATTCTGCAAGAGCTAGGTGAGCTTCCACAACCCTTGGGTGATCAGGGTATTTTTTGATGTATTCCAATAGTGTCACCTCCGCCTCCGAGTCTTTAGATGAGGCTAGGCTCAGCGCTTGTTCCAGAAGTAATCTGGCACTTTGGCTATCAATGATGTTTGAAGGTGGTGCTCCTTCTTCTGTGGTGTTTTGTAGTTGCGCCAGACACTGTTGAAAGCGTTCTTTGTCTTCTCCAAAAAACGCGGCGACAGC
Organism: Verrucomicrobiota bacterium; assembly: GCA_009885275.1. Taxonomy (GTDB): domain Bacteria; phylum Verrucomicrobiota; class Verrucomicrobiia; order Verrucomicrobiales; family Verrucomicrobiaceae; genus Verrucomicrobium. Next base: position 6,849 of record VFKY01000321.1, read on the forward strand.
CATGTTATAGACAGCGCGCTGTTGTTGAAAAATATCAGATGATGTCTTTGACGCACGATCAAAAAGTGTGATGGCGTCTTGGTACTCACTGCGAGAAAAGCGAATCATCCCCACAAGGAAATCCGTGGCATCTTCTCCACTGATTCCGTAGCGTTGTTTCCAAATAGCGGTCAATTCAAGCACCCGTTCGTCGGCGCGCATCGCCCCGTATTGGCTCATCAACATTCTAAGCGCTTCAGCATTACGAGTATGCTGTGGATAGAATGCACAGAAAGCCTCTAAGAATCCGACCGCATATTCTCCGTGACCATGGCCCAACAACCATTGAGCCATATAGAATAGCGCTAGAGAATTTCTATCGGCAGGATTAGCATCTGTTGCCCATTCTCCGACTTTCAAGATAGCGGCGTCATCATCATCATCTTTGCCCGCTTCACTCAGTAAAGTAAAGGCTTGCTCATAATATTGATTTTCGGCTGACTTCCCTATAAATTGAATGAGTAACTTCTCCGCGTTTCGACTCCTGCCCTGTTTCAAATAAGCCTCTGCCAACCTTACAGTGGCGGCGGCATACAACCTATGCACGGGGCGCGGATGTGAGGACAGAATGCGCTTAAGTATGCTTTCCGCTTTTTTTCCTTCACCCAGATCCAACCATCCACATGCCTTCACAAATTCGAGCTGCTGATCATTACTTCTGTCCCCCCCCAATCGCCGAAGTGCTTCCGATGAATGATTGGCTGCGATCTCTGACTCAAGGGAATATAAGCGTGCCTGATAAGCAATATGAGTATCCGGATAATTTTGCAGTTCGTTAAACTCCTTGCGCCCTGTATTTTCACGGCCTTGAGCGATAAGTGTCTGACCTAGTGACAGTCTGGCGTTGGCTGAATAACGAGCAGGTTTTGTCAGGTATGATTTCAACTGCCATTCCGCTTCTCGAAGTTTACCTTGAGAGATAAAAACCTGGGCACTCCAGTATGCGGATTCAGGCACTTCAAACAACGTCAATGCTACCAGCGCTTTTTGTGATTCTCCGCATCGTAAGTAGGCGTCGACCATGCGTTCGCTCACGGATGCCGTTTCGCGGGGGCTCAGAAGGGTATCTTTCAATAACCGCTCAAATTTGAGTGCCGCAACATCATGCATTCCCTCTTTAGAAGCACGCAATGCTGCTTGATAGTCTGCGCGTTCAGATAGGCCCAAATTCTCTATCGATTGTGCAAAGCAAGTAGCGTATCCGATTCCCATGCAGGCACCGAGTGCTACGAAGAAATTGAGGAAGGCGTTGCGAGATATCATTGTGGCCATAGTACGCAGTGATCAGAATAATTCAAACCATCATCAATGTGCTTCCAGCCAAGTAGCACCTGTTCCTGATTCAACCAGAATAGGCACTTTTAAGGGAAGGGCGTTTTTCATACACGCAACAATCAGTGGCGTTACTTCCGCCACTTCTTCCTGGGGCATCTCGAAAAGCAGTTCATCATGTACTTGAAGCAACATCTTGGTGCGAAATGCCCCCTCCTTAATGACATCCGAAACCTTGATCATCGCGAGTTTAATCATGTCTGCAGCTGTACCTTGAATGGGAGCATTCATGGCAACGCGCTCCGTGGCGCTGCGCACCGTCATATTTGATGAGTTAATGTCGCGTAAATAGCGACGCCTTCCCGTCAATGTTTCGACATAACCTTTGCTTCTCGCTTCAATGACGATGTTTTCCATGTAGGCCTTCACACCGGGATACATTTTGAGATAGTTCTCAATGATCACTGCAGCTTCACTGCGGGAAGTATTGCCAAGACGTTGACTTAATCCGAAGGCACTGATCCCATAAATGATCCCAAAATTCACCATCTTTGAGGTGCGTCGCATATCAGGAAGGACTTCATCAAGGCCGACACCGAAGACGCGCGCGGCAGTCGCTTGATGAATATCGTGTCCCTTTTGAAAAGCATCCATCATGGCTTCATCACCCGAAAGTGACGCCATGACCCGTAGTTCAATTTGAGAGTAATCAGCGCTCATCAATACCCAGCCATCATTTGCAGGCACAAATGCTTTCCTAATTTCACGTCCTTGGGCGGTGCGAATTGGTATGTTCTGTAAATTAGGATCACTTGAGGCCATCCGCCCAGTTGCCGCCATAAGCTGATGGAAGGATGTGTGCACCCGTCCGGTGGCTTTACTGACTGCTTCAGGCAGGGCATCGACATAGGTGCTTTTTAGTTTAGTGCACTCACGGTATGAAAGGATATCATCAATAATAGGATGTAACCCTTGCAGAGTCTGCAAAACTTGCTCGTTGGTTTGATACTGGCCTGTCGCGGTTTTTTTTGGTTTATCCATCAACTTAAGATGGTCGAACAAGACTTCTCCCAGTTGCTTGGGGGAATTGAGATTAAACTCCCAATCGACATAGCCGTTGATTCTTTGCTTGAGTGTTGCGGCTTGTTGCTCCAATTCCAATCCAAAAACATGGAGTGTGTTTACATCCACATTTACGCCTTCCTGCTCCATGTGTGAGAGAACAGAAATGAGGGGCGCCTCCACATCATAGAACACTTGGTGTGCTCCTATATTTTCTAATTCAGGTCGGAGTTTTTCGGCCAATTGCCAGGTTACATCAGCATCCTCAGCTGCATACTCGGCAAGCAATTCCAGTGGCACGGCCGTCATGCTGGTTTGTGCGCTTTTTTTATCGCCAATCAAAGCACTGATCGGGATGGCAGTATACCCAAGATAGCGCTCACTAAGATAGTCCATCCCGTGCCTTTGGTCGGGCTCCACCAAGGCATGAGCAATCATGGTGTCAAAAAATGGCCCCTGTATTTCGATGCCATGAGCCATGAATACGCGAAGATCAAATTTGAGGTTGTGCCCAACTTTTTCCGCAGTTGAACCTGTAAGAAAGGGCTTTAATTCCTGCAATACTGCAAGGTGTTCAGTGGCTTCCTCTGGGATATGAAAATACGCACCCTCATGTGCGGCGATGCTGAAAGAAATTCCTAACATCCGTGTGGTTAACGGATCAAGGCTGTCCGTTTCGGTATCAAAACAAAATGACTTTGCATGGGACAATTTCTCCAGCCAAGCAGCTCTCTCTGCTTTAGTGCAAACAAGATCATAGCGATGCGGCACATCCTTGATCGTCTTAAGTATTGGTGGAGGGGAAGCATCTTCATTTGCGGCCAATTCATCTACAACAGCACCAAATAAATCATCCGGACCTGGTTTTGAATTTTTCTTAGCGGATGTCGTTTGGGCTGCCTGTCGGCCTCGTCCTGCTTTGAAATCATCTCCATAAATACGGCGCCCCAACGCATTGAATTCAAACTCTACAAACAATGCTTTCAAGGCATCGTCGTCAAAGGACTGAACGGTCAATTCATCAATGGTGTGGGTAACGGGTGCATCACAAATGATGGTCGCCAGCTGTCGCGACATGCGAGCCATTTCCACACCGGCCTTAACTTTATCTTTGAGCTTACCCTCGATCTCGTCAGATCGAGAAATCATGGTTTCCACATCACCAAATTGCGCAATGAGCTTGGTTGCTGTTTTCTCGCCCACACCTAAGATGCCAGGAATGTTATCGCTGACGTCCCCCATTAAGGCGAGAATCTCAATCACCTGCTCTGGTCTTTGCACACCCCATCGATCGCAGATTTCTTTGACGCCAAGTATTTCCGTCTCGCCGCCTTGCCGTCCGTATTTGAAGATCTTGATCGAAGCGCTGACCAATTGACCGAAATCTTTGTCTGGAGTGACCATGAAGGTTTCGAGGTTGCCTTGCGCTTCAGCTTGACGTGCCAGAGTACCTATTAAATCGTCAGCCTCGAAACCGTCCTGTTCGATGATGGGAATACGCATCGCCTTGAGTAAGCGTTTAGCCGCAGGGATGGCCGCTGACAAGTCTTCTGGCATCGCTTCCCGCTGTGCTTTGTAGGCTGGAAACATGGTGTGTCTGGACGTTGGAGCACTGGTGTCGAACGCGGCGGCCAAATGACTCGGCTTTTGGTTATGTAATAAGTCCAACAGCACATTGGCATAACCGTAGAGTGCGGAAGTGTTTACTCCTGCACTTGTAAAAATAGGCTGCCTGATCAGTGCAAAATGAGCTCGATAGAGTAGAGCCATGCTGTCGAGTAGAAAGAGTCGGTTCATAGGTAATGCGCAAAAATGGATCAACGGTCAGATCTTGTTTCAAACAGTTAGGGCATGATTGCAAAGGATATACTTGTTGAAGGATTGCAGGAAGTCACGGACTCATGTAAAACAATGGGTCATGGATGAAGAACCATTTACGGGAAGCAGGCGTTACCTAAAAACTCGAGAGAAACCATGGGCTCAATCATTGGCTAAAACGGTCTGTAAACTAGGGGTTACCCCTGATTTCATTTCGGTGTTGAGTGTAATTTTCTCGATTATCGGTGGAGCCTGCCTGATGACTGCCAGCTTTGCCTGTTGTAGAATTTCATCTAGTTTGCTCTGGTTCGGAGCGGCATTGTGCATTCAATTGCGGCTTATATGTAATCTTCTGGATGGCATGGTAGCCATCGAAGGCGGTAAAAAAACTGCTGTTGGCGCACTTTACAATGAAGTGCCAGACCGAATCGCTGATGCGTTTTTTTTCATTGCCGCAGGATATTGTAATGACTGGGTGCTCAAGTTTTTAGACATACCCCTTGGTTGGGTAGTTGCAATCCTCTCAATATTGACGGCTTACATTCGGGTGCTTGGCGGAACCCTCATCGGCACACAAAGCTTTATGGGGCCGATGGCAAAACAGCATCGCATGGCACTACTGACGCTGGCCTGTTTAGGCAGTATCGCTGAGCTATGGATTAGACAGGATGGAAAAGCCGAAGAAGTCATGCGATACACACTGACTGTCATTGTTGTGGGTGCCCTATTTACTTGTTGGCGTAGATTAGCTTTAATTTCCCAACAATTGAACGAAAAACATATTCCGGTGAAATAGACTTATGTTGCGCGCAACAGCTGTTCTCTTAACAAAAATAATTACAGGCGGGAATGCTGTCTGGGTGGATTGCCCACCTGAGGCAGACCGTTTACGGGTATATTTTGCCAATCATGGTAGCCATCTGGACTTTGCTACGCTTTGGGCTTCTCTGCCATCGAACATGCGACAACGCACTCGACCGGTAGCGGCCCGCGATTACTGGGGACGCAGTGCCTTGATGCGTGGCATTGCTGTAGGGATGTTCAATTCTCTGCTCATTTCCCGTGAGACGATTACGAGAAAAGATAACCCCATTGAGCAAATGGCTGCCGCGATGAGGGATGGAAATTCGTTGATACTTTTTCCGGAAGGCACCCGAAGCCTAGATGGTGTAATCGCAGCATTCAAACCAGGGTTGTATCATTTGGCTCAAAAAGTTCCAGAAGCAGAACTCGTCCCGGTTTACCTGCAAAATCTCAATCGTATTCTGCCTAAGGGATATTTACTGCCCATACCGCTGATCAGCACCGTCGTGTTTGGACCGCCGATGCAACTCAATGAGGGAGAAAAGAAGGGCGATTTTTTGAATCGCACAAAAATGGCACTACTGAATTTAGCCCCTCAACCAGAACACTAAAATCATGAGCGCAGTCGATTATCACTCCGATGTCACCAGGCATGTCCTCTGGTCGATATTTGGTGTTCTTAGTGCAGCGAGTATTACTGGCTACTTCTTATCGATCAGCGCCAAAAGTGAACGAGCTAAAGCCACCGTCGCAAATCTGAACTCACGAACCAAAAGTTGGTGGGTAATGGTCATAGTCTTGCTCTGCGCGTTAGCTTTTGATCAGAAGGGCTCTGCGCTTATCTTTGGCATAATATCATTTCTCGCATTTAGAGAGTACATCACGGCGACACCTACTCGAAGAGCAGATCATCTATCATTATTTGTCTGCTTTTTTCTCATTCTACCTTTTCAATACTGGCTCGTTTACGACACTTGGTATGGGATGTTTGCCATCATGATTCCGGTATATGCCTTTGTATTGATCCCAGTTCTTACCGTGCTAGCTGGTGATACCACGGAGTTTTTGGCCCGGAATGCTCGGACGCAATGGGGTTTAATGGTTTGCGTCTATTCGATTAGTCACATTCCGATGTTGGAAACACTCGATGTAAAAAATTTAAAAATGGGCAACGCCGGATTGATTCTTTTTCTTGTGGCGGTCATTCAAGGGAGTGATGTGCTCCAATATATATGGGGCAAACTTATGGGTAAGCATCCGATTGCTCCTACACTTAGTCCTAAAAAGACGATCGAAGGGTTTGTCGGAGGAACGATAAGCGCGTGTTTATTGGGGGTAATCATGCACCGTCTAACACCATTCAACATGTGGCAGGCGTTTGTCATATCCTTTGCCCTGTGTTGCCTGGGGTTCTTTGGCGGATTGATTATGTCCGCGATCAAGCGGGAACGCGGCATTAAAGATTGGGGTACACTGATCGAGGGGCACGGTGGAATGATGGATAGAATCGATTCCCTATGCTTTTCAGCGCCATTCTTTTTTCATGTAGTTCGCTACTTTTTTACAAGCTAACATATTGCAAAACTGCCGAAACTACCTTAAAATGCTTTTTAGAATATTGTACCTCAATTATTTATGAAACCTGCTGGCATCCTCTTTATAGCTCTCGCGGTTGGCTTCATTGCCTACCAATTTGTGTATCCCCCACTTGCTGGCATGTTGGGATTAGAGCGACCAAAGCCACTATTTGCGGTTGTGGAACCAGTAGCCGTAGCACCTACTCCCCCGCCTCCAGCACCTGTTGCGCCTACGCGCGTTGTGCCTACTCCAGAGCCTCCAAAAATGGAACCAGTGCCTATACCTATCGCCATGGATAAAGGCTTGGGAGAAGTGGTAAAAGTTGCTGACGCCGATGGCTTTATGCCACCAGAATTTCCTCCTCTTGAAGAGGTGGTCAAGGGGTGGATGGAAATCCCGAAATCAGCATTTCCCCGTCCTGTGAAACTGATGAAAGGCGTTGAATTTACGATGGTGATCAACAACAACAAGATCGGCTCCAAGGTCGGCCCTGGAGGAGAGGCCACTGTCATTGCTCAGGATGGAAGCACGCTAGTTGTGGCACCCACGCCGACATCAACCGCTAAAACACAGGTGAGCATTGATGACACTGATCTCAAGGCGACGCTTACTCAAGCTTATGATAAATGGAAAATTCAAAGAATAGCGTGGTTAAAACGTCAATTCCTTTTCTCCAAGGAGTCAGCCAATCGCGTAGCAGAAACTAGCAAAGGTGGTGCCCCCGTTGCGGCAGCCACGACAGGCGCCAAGCCAGAGAAAAACGGCGAAGGAACCTACGACGTTCTGCTAGCTAGCATGACTTCAGGTCAGGTCACAGAAATAACTCCCCAAAATGCGAAGAAATGGGGCGACTCACAACTTGAGAAAATCGATGGCAAAGAATACTGGACCGTCATTGTAGACTATACCACCAAGACCATGTTCGGAGACTTCGACACTCAAGCTCAAGCTAGGGTTTTTGGTGGCAAGGTCGAGAAATGGATATACACAGGATCGGGTGAAGTTGTCCCCTAAAGACATTACTCTGGGCTTTATGCTTTTGTCAGCTCTAAGCCCTAGGGTTATAGCTTTTTACCTTTAGAGCTAAAACCCTATCGAGATGCACACAGAAGCAAAGTTGCCTCTGTGTTTTTATGGGAAATATATAATCCAGACTATTAAGCCACAGCTTCTGTTGCGCCTTTGTGTCCCAGTTGTTTTACTGCTTTGTTCAATTGTTCGAATTCAATTGGCTTCTTAATGACTGTAACTGGTCCGGTAGAGAGTATTCTACTTAAAATTTCACTATCAGGATAACCAGTAATTACAACGATAGGTAGATCTGGATGTATTGCTTTGAGTTGCATGTATACCTCGTCTCCTGAGATATCGGGCAATTTCAGATCGAGAAACACAAAATCAAATTTTTGCTTCTTAGCAAGACTGATCGCCTCCAAGCCTGAACCAACAACCAGTCTGCCGAACCCTGCTTTCTTCAAGAATTGTTTAAAAAGAGCTTGTAAGGCAGGGTCATCATCAACAACCAAGACAGTTGGCTGGCCTGCTTGGTCCTCTTTACGAAGCACATCGCGATCAAGTAAGCTGCGCTTAATGCGCCATCTTCCACCAATTTGAACCGCCGGTAATTGCCCTCGCTGTACAAGATAATATACTGTCGGAAGTGGTATGCGAAGGTATTCAGCTGTTTCTTTGACAGTCATTAACTCGGGAGAAATATCAGCCATAAATTTTGAAATATGAGATTATAGAATGAATGAAAAAATGAGGATGAACCGGAGATGCCTCAACCTCTTATATAAGCATTCTTTAAAAGAACCATAACCAACAAAAAATGGCAAGCCTATTTAAGCTTAGTTACTGATAAAAATTATACTAAATATATAATAATAGACTCAACACCTTAATAATCAAAAATCCTTACAGTCAATAATGTAAGAGTTTTATGGTAACTTTAAAAGTTATTGAATCGTAATGCGTGTTGCTTTGAACACCTAAATATACTCAAGCTTGTGAAAATGGCGCTAATCAAGCAAAACCTTAGATTCACTCGTCTTCTCGTGCATAGACGTCGTTTACACTAATAACAACTCGAAACCCTATTTCGTCACTACGTGTCCACTCAGATACGGGCTTTCTGTATGAGGCAAGTAGCTCTTCCCGTTCTTTGGTTTTCCAGCTGCCACCACGCACAACACCTAGATTTTTTTGTTGTGGGTTGTCTGAACCGTATCTTTCTTGTACCCACTCCCAAGTATTACCTGTGAGATCTCGTATCCCATTGCGTGGATCTGGAGGAAAGGAGCCACTCGGAGCAAGTTCTGGAAAGGAATCATTAAAGTTTTCAATACCATCCGAACGTTTAACCATTTCAGCAGCACTTTTATCCCACAAGTTGCCGGGAATTGGTTGAGGCGGCCAATTAAATCCCCATGGATAAAAGCCTTCAATGCGTTCATGTCGAGCCGCTGGGGTAATGCCACGCTCCCTAGGTAGTCCTGCAGCCATGCTCCACTCATCATCCGTGGGTAAACGATAGCTCTGACTTAAGTCAAGCAATCCCCTTTTACGCTCACTAAATGTAAGCCATTTACAAAAAAGCTCTGCTTCCAGGCGATTTATATGTGTGATGGGAAAGGTTACATTCTCACTCACATCAATTAAAGGTATAAAATTTGTTGGGAGGGATCTCAAGAATACTGCATAGTCAGCACGACGTATCTCCATAGTGGAGATCAATACATTTCCGAGCGGCACCAATTCAAGCCCTAGGGAATTCTTCCATTTTCTACCAAAAGCAATCGCATCTGTTGGGCGTAGTTTTGCGCTCAGATTGAGTGCTTTGGATTCAACAACATCCCCTTTTAATAATTCCCTTTTGTATCCTGGCATGTTGATCACAAAGGCGGTATTCCCTACTCTAATACGTGATATCTTCAGAGGTGTAGTGCCAAGAAGCTCTCCATTACTGAGAACTTCAGCATTAGGGGGGATGCTCTCAATGATGACTTGTCCGAAATGAAGGCGGGTCAATTCAAGACGTAATGGAGACCATTCACTATGCGAATCAGAACTTTTCTTTACGGAGTTATCGGGCTTCCAAGTGTATTCAAAATCAGGGCTCAAAGCACCCGTCATACGATCGCGCTCAGTCAACCAATCACAAAAAGAAGTGGCATCTTGCTTGGGAACGACAACGGCATATTCAAGTTCCCCTCCTTTATTGTGCAATGAAACCACTTCACCTTCAAATGATTGCATTGTTGCATCAAGAAATTTGTTAAAGAGGTCAAGATCTACGGGCTTATCGGCAACATGTGTATTTTTTTGCCAGATAAACCTTATATCAAAACTATTTAACCACATCCGACCATCTCGCGGTTGTTTCGCAATAGCAAGTTCTTCGACGCTCAGCTTCCGTGCATCTGGTGCGGGTATAATATATTGCCAATCGGCTCCGCGATTGATCACGGCAAGCATCGCCCCCGCGAATAATGCGCTATAGGCCAGCCTCCATGACCCTAAAAAAATACGACGTCCCAATGTGATTGGCTTAGGTATACCAACCTTTTGAAGCTCCACTGCAAATTCAGCCACGCTTGCATAGCGATCTTTCAGATTCGGTGCGCAAGCCTTACAAATTACTTCGTTCCATTCGCGCCAGTGCACCCATTCTTTCTCCGTAAGATCTTCCGGAACCTCTGGAAAATCCATGCGGTCCTTTCCAGAGCTGATCTCATAGAGCACCTTGCCAAGACTATAAATGTCAGCAGCAAATGTCCCAGGACCCTCAGGTGGTACATATCCTTCTGTTCCCACAAATGAACGCTCACCATGTGCCGCAACTAATCCAATATCAGCAAGCTTGAATACCCCTTTAACAAAAATGATATTGGAGGGCTTGATGTCCCGATGCGTCAGTCCGTAACTGTGCATATAACCAAGCGCATCTGCTAGAAATATACCGGCATCTTTGCAAAAATCGAGATGTAGCCTGCCGTGATTTTTGAAATCCGTAGCCAAAGTGCGTGGTACATAGGTGTCTACATCAATTTCAGCCCCCTTGAACGCATCGTCACCCAACTCCATGACGTAGTAATAGAACCCAGCCATCTCGTTCCACCCGACGTGAAGAACATTGACCAAGCCTTTATGCCCACGGGAAATCGGCTCAAATTGTTGGATGCCTTCAAATTCACGGTGAAATGTCTTTTCAAAATCAAAGTCCTCTCTCCATACTATTTTTACAGCTCGCAGAGCACCAGTAATTGCTTGAGCTAGCCAGACCTCACCGTAAGCCCCTGAACCAATACGGCGGATAAGTTTAAAATCGGGAATCGGAATATCATCATCTCTCGATGTCTCCCCCACATCAGGATAATTCATTGCCTCGTCATTGCTGGAATCTCTAGTGTCATCATTGATCACTTCGGGCAACGCGCTTCCTGTCTTATTATCATACAATTCCCTCGCTGATTCCTCAGCGTGGTTTGTTTTTGAGGAAAGATCAGAAGACATGGAATCACTAATTTAAAAAAGAGATAAAGCACTCTCTAGTCAGAAACAAATTAATCGATTGTCTCCCATCACACCAATACTTACAACATGGTGCTTTCAAGAATTTGCACTTCTTTTTTTACGAGAGCGCCTACTCGGTGCTTTGCCAAATATACTTGAGCCGCGTTGATACCCAACACTTCAGAGGTTTTCTTGACCCCCCAACCTTTCATCACATAGCAATCGAATATCTGGTATTGCCTAGGGGATACCCGGCTCCGGACTCGCTCAAGCGCTGCACTGGAGATATTGTCTCTCCATTCCTTATCCCACACTTTTTCCAAAATGTTGTCTTTCTCGTGAGTAAGTCGCTCCATGGCAAGATCAGCATTGTCAGAGCTCTCATTCCCTTGATCCGCTAAAGATGGTTGACGTTTGCGAGCACGAAAGACATCAAGAATACGCCAGCGGGTCATTTGAAGGAGCCAGGCTTTGAAGGAGCCAGCACGAGGATCGTATTGCCCTTTTTTAACCTGCCGAGCAATGGCTAATATGGTTTCCTGAACCACATCAAAAGCTTCTTCACGGGTCAATCCAGCCTTTGTTGCAACACTAAAAACGAGTCTCCAATAGGTTTGATAGAACTCATCCCAAACCTTTTGATCTTCCCAATTATCAAGTTTCTCAATGAGACTCTTACGTGTCTTTTCACAGAGTGAACGCTGCTTGCGTTCTTCACTGCTGGATTTTACACTGCTCAAATCGAGAATGATGCTCGCCATAACCATCAGTTTCTATAACTCAGCCCAGTAAGCAAGAGGAAAGTGATCAATACTATGGCCAAAAAATATGATTTGGGTGAATTTTATCAAAAAACATGAATACACCATGTATCCGCTAGATTTTATAATTTCACAGGTCATCGTATCTCCTGATGTCTGCCAGCGCCATTCCCCCCCTGCCCCGAGTCCTCGTGGCGGATGCTAGCTTGCCTAATCGTCGACTTATACGTGAGTTATTGACGGCCTTCCGTCTTTGCGAGGTTGATGACGCATCCACCGCAGAGCACGCCTACGAAAGAGTACTGGAGAGAGAATATATCTTATTTGTCTTCGCCTTTACTTTGCCGGATATGAGCGGGCCACTATTGGATCGAATGATTGCCAAGATTTATACCCGTTGTCACCCTCAGGCGCAGACGGCGCCCCCGGTGGTATTTCTCACTCGATCAGAGGACAGTGCCGCATTTCATGCTATTCACAGGAATGCTCGGGTTAGGGGGGCGGTTCCTTTGCCTTTAAGTCTTGATGCCTTAATGACTGCTACGGGGTCTATATTGCCAAAAAAATAGGGATATCTTGCATGCTCAGTCTAAATCGCAAACTATCGAACGCATCTGCGGCGAATGTTTTACTGTCTCAGCGTTTCGTGAAAATTTGTGGGGTAACCCAAAAAAATCAGGCAATCGAAATTTCGGCTATGGGGGCTGATTTTATTGGTATCAATTTATGGCCACTGTCAAAACGCTATCTGCCATTAGAAAAAGCCTCTTGGTTGTCTGAAATTCCTCGCGCGACATCGGTTGTGGGAGTGTTTGTCAATGCAGATATCAACTATCTAAAAGAGGTTGCGGCTTCAGGATTGGTTTCCCATCTTCAACTACATGGCGATGAGTCTGCAGATTTGTGCGCGATGCTAATCGAAGCGGGGCAAAGCATAATTAAGGCCTTTAGAGTTAGCGATGTCTCTATGCTGGACGAAATTGCCGACTATCCAGTAAATGATATACTATTGGATTCATACCATCCGGAACATCGAGGAGGATCTGGTGAGTGCTTTCCTTGGAACTTGGCATTGAAATTCAAGCAAAAGTATCCCAACCGATCTTTGTTCTTAGCGGGTGGACTTCATGCCGATAATGTTTCAGAAGCAGTGAGAACCGTTCGCCCCTATGCGGTGGATGTTGCTAGTGGTGTGGAGGACGGTACTCCTGGTATAAAAAACCTTGAGAAAGTTGCGCGTTTTATCAAACAAGCAAAAGCGGGGGCTCCACTTATTTAAGCTCTGCAAAGTTCTATAAAAAATTCAGGGAGACTTTATTTTTCGGATTGGATGGAGAACTCATTGTCCCCTTGAAAAATTTCACTTATCGAACTTTCCTTGTGCTCATCCATCCATAGATGAAGCGCACTTTTCATGCGTTCCAAAACTTGCGGGTATGATGCTTTAACATCGTTTTCACAATGTTTATCTTCAAGCAAATCGAATAGCCTATAGATCGCACCGAACTTGCCTGGCGTATAAATTAATTTAAACCGTTCCGTGCGCAAGCACCGCTCTTTTGTTTTGATGACATCCTGCTGATATTTTTCCTTGAGCACAAAGTGAAAATCAAACTCTGGATCAATCATGGTTGTTTCATCCATGGGCGGAATATAAAGCGGTTCCTCTCCTTCGATTTTTCTACGAAAGAAAAGATAGCTGGTTTCTCCATACCAAGCCAGTGACAAATCATTTTCCTTGCCGTTCAAGTATGGTAACAAGCTCACTCCTTCAAATCTGCTCTCCACAGGAACTCCGACTAAATCAAGTAAGGTTGGAGCGAAATCGAGTGATCGAACAATCTTGTTTATGGTGCGCCCTTTATTTTCCAATCCTGGAACCCGGATCACGAAAGGAATATTATTGCTCTGATCGCCACCGTTAAAGGTAAGCCCATGACCAAAAGTAACGTTGGGTTCAAACAGATCATCTCCATGATCGCCCGTAATCATAACTACGGTATTGTCTTTTAAATCCTTTAGATCTTTGGAGTCAATCGACTTCATGATGCGCCCCACACAGTCATCAAACATTTTAACGCATCCGTCATAGAGGCCGACAATTTGGTTTACATCCTCTTGTGGCAGTTTTTCCCATTTTTTTCCTATATCAACATTGCCAATAAACTCATCTACATTCAGATCCAGCATGTGCTTATGCGTTCCACTATAGGTGGGATCTGTCCACAGTTCCGCGTACTCTCTTGGAGTACGGTAGGGTAAATGCGTGCATGAATAAAAGGCAAAAATGACAAAGGGCTTATCGTCTTCGTTTCGCTTTTCAAGCCTATCGATGACTTGATTCGTTACGACATCAGGGGTCATGAAATTGGCAAACGATTTAAGCTTGGGAAATAGCCAATGTCCGACACGATTGTCAAAAAAGAGAGGGAGAATCTGATGATGAAGATAAACCACTTCGCTCATATAGACTTTAAAATTGTCGAAATCGGATACAATAATATCCTGGAAACCCATGGGTAATTCATTGAAACCGCAGGCGCACCAGTCACCAATAACGGCAGTATCATAACCTTGAGCTTTCAATGTTGCTGCTAATGCAGGCATACTAGCATTAGCTTTTGCAACTTGTTCCTTATTCGGAAACATATGCTGAATGCCATGTGTATGGGGATATTGTGACGAAAACATCGTCGTCAAACTCTCCAGAGTTGATGCCGTAGGAGTAAAGCATTTGGTGAAATTCACCCCCTCTTTAGCAATCTTATCAATATTGGGTGATGTGGGACGTGAGTACCCATTGCAGGACAGGTGATCCGCTCTTAAGGAATCTGATGCGATAATAAGTATGTTCTTGGGTTTTGGTTTTAGCTTCGGTGGCTCGAGCAATACTTGTGGTTGATCCTTAACAAATCCATGTCCGGTTACTACCAATCCAATTAGAATTGCCAGTGGTCCAAGCACGGGCCATGGGAAAATGCGAGCATTACGTTTTAACGTTAATCTAATCTCCCGAAGATAAAAAACCCCGCATATAGAGATGGCGATGACTGGAAAAATATAGAGTACAAAAAACTGTACCCCATGTTGAATGGCAACACCAAACCATTGCCCAAACTTTTGATACCCTTGATCTAGATATTCGAAGTTGCTGAAATAGGGCTTTGCCATCATCAATTGAAAAATGAAGAACCCATATAGGATTCCTGAAAATAGCAATGCCCGCCAGATAACCCCCCATTTTCCAAATGATGTAAATTTAAGCCAGACAATAACCAACGGATATATCACCAAAACATAAAGCAAAGCAACGAGGAGGTAGCCTTTTAGCACTTCAACATTACTCCAGAGAAGATAAAACCAGTGGTCAACCATCGCTACTTCTGTAAAGCGGTTATTGAATCCGTAGGTGTTGTGCGCAAAAGTTAGTAGGGCATTGATATAAAGTCCAAAGAGCGTAGCCAACACTGTAATCACAACTATCCTAAAAATAGTCTTCCGGCTTAGGGGCTCTTCAGTTTTAGGTTTCTTTAATTGCAGGGATGACTCATTCATAGCTCTTTCATGCGCTGTGGACGCATGATTTTTTCAACATAACGTTCATTTTAAACAGATGCAAGATCGTAAATTAGATCCAGATAAGCAATCAAATTGCCCTGTTTATTCAAGGATTTTTTGAGTGTTTTGATTGATTCAAGAGTCTCGAGCGTTCTATGTTTTAACCTCATTTATTCCCAATTATATAAGCTTCCAATTCACTATGAAAAAAGTATTTATAGGTGCTCATTTAACCATCTTATTATCGATGTTCTCCGCTGCTTCGGCTGCAGAATGGACCATTTCAACTTTCGCGGGTACAGGGAAACAGGGTTTCAGCGGCGATGGTGGAGCTGCTATCGAAGCGAATATTGACAATCCCTTTGGTCTCGTGCGAGGGCCCGATGGTTCGCTTTGGTTTTGTGAATATACAGGTCAACGCATTCGCAAGGTAACGCCTGACGGAAAAATTCAAACGATGGCAGGCAATAGCCAAAAAGGATATAGTGGTGATGGAGGTTCAGCATTACAAGCGAGCTTCAATCTACCTCATGAAATTCGTTTTGATAAAGAAGGTAACTATTATATTGCCGACATGAGTAATAACGCCATTCGGCGAGTCGATGCTAAGACAGGAATCATCACTACTTTTGCCGGCACAGGCCAAGCGGGCTACAATGGCGACGGAGGACCTGCGAATAAGGCGCAACTTAAACAACCTCATAGTATTCAGTTTGATCCCAAGGGTGATCTCTACATTTGTGATATAGGTAACAATGTTGTCCGTAAGGTAAATATGAAAACGGGTATCATTTCTACTTTCGCGGGCACTGGAAAACCTGGTGTTACTCCTGATGGCGCACCTATAGTTGGCACACCCTTAAAGGGACCACGTTCAATGGACTTTGATTCAACGGGTAACCTCTGGATTGTTACACGTGAAGGCAATCAAGTACTAAAACTTGATGTGACGTTGGGTAAAATTCAAATAATAGCAGGCACGGGTGTCAACGGATTTACAGGTAATGGCGGTCCAGCCAAATTAGCAACTTTACGAGGGCCCAAGGGTATTAGCATAGATCGTGATGGTAATATTTGGTTGGCGGATACGGAAAGCCACACGGTGCGAATGATTGATGCTAAGACGGGGAATCTTCAACTCATCGCAGGCACTGGTGAGAAGGGTGATGGTCCCGAGGGGGATCCGCTACAGTGTAAAATGGCTCGTCTTCA
>VFKY01000147.1 GCA_009885275.1 Verrucomicrobiota bacterium
ATAGGGGATGGCAAGGAACATCAGACCGTGTAGGGGAAACAATGTTCGCGCAAGTTCCTAGTCGCTGCTAAAATCCCCGTCAAATGGGAAATATCAGGGAGTGATATTTTCAAGAGGATGAAGCTGTATTGCACCTGATAATGAAATCAGTAGAGGTCATCGAGGCAATCAACTTTCGATAGGGAAGACTCGCTGAGCGAATCCGGAAGAAAAATGGGTCGATCGGGCGAAATTATTTACGTGGATTTGGCATTATGAAGCGTTTTATGATATAAGAATAATCCAGTTATGATTCACGATCGCGATTACATGAGAAATCCTCAGCCACCACGCTGGAATGGAGTCATGCTGCCTGATGCCGTTATCGGTATTATTGTGCTGAATGTGTTGGTGTTCCTATTGCAGTATGTTGGTTTCGGAATTTTTTCAGACTCAGTCCCAGTAGGTGGAGGTAGAACAGTTATTCAGCCATGGGGGGGATTCTCGCTACAAGCCCTGATGGAAGGGCGTGTCTGGACACTGTTTACGCACATGTTCGTGCATGGTGGCCCCTTCCACCTCTTGGGCAATTGCCTCATGATTGCTTTTTCAGGGAAAGCGTTGAAGCCCATGATCGGGACGCGCTACTTCCTAATGATTTACTTTTTTTCCGGTGTCGCGGGAGCGCTGCTGGAAATGTTGGTGGGAGTGCTTATCCAGGAGCCTAAGTCGATGATCGGAGCTTCCGCCTGTGCCATGGGTATTACAACGGCACTTGCCGTCCTTCTGCCTCAACAGATGATCACGGCGTTAATCGCTTTTGTTATTCCCATCAACATGCGTTTCGGAAGATTGGTCATGCTTTTCATGGGCATTTCCTTGGTGATGGGAGTGCTTCAAATATTCCACGTTTGGGATAACCTTATGCCCAATATCGCGCATTTCGCTCACATTGGGGGAGGATTAGGTGGGTGGCTTTTTATGAGAGCTCTTGGATATGGTAAAGCCCCCGTGAATCAAGAGCGCCTCTGGAATGATCGTCAACGTCATGAAGACGAGCCGGAATATGCGGGTATTAAAAGTCGTAAGCGCGAAAAAGGCATGGAGCCACCGATGATCTATCCTGTCGTGGATTCCAAAAAAGATTTTATCGCGCGTGAAATTGATCCATTGCTCGAAAAAATTTTAGCTCATGGCATTGGGAGCCTCAGTAAGGAAGAGCGTGAACTGCTGGAGCGTGCGCATGTCGAGATCAAGAGCAGGGAAAAAAGGTAATGAGAATTATTTCAGGAACGGCCGGCGGCCAAACACTCAAGGTTCCTCCCATGGTTACTCGCCCTACTTCGGACCGGGTACGTGAAGCTCTCTTTTCCATGCTTCTTCCGCGACTTGAGGGGGCGAGAGTGCTCGATCTTTTTGCGGGTTCAGGTGCCTTTGGATTAGAATCTCTTAGTCGCGGATCACATCATGCCACCTTTGTTGAGGAGAGCGACGTCGCTTGTAAGGTAATTCAAGAGAACCTTACTAAGACCAGGCTTGCGGTGGGCAAGATTCTAAAGGGAGATGTTTTCTCGACACTGAATAGATTGGCGGACTCGGGCTCGCAATTTGACATCATCTTTGCAGATCCTCCGTATGCTAAAAATAAAGAATCTACTGACTTTGCTTCACAGCTGCTGAATAATGCAGACTTGCAACGAGTGCTTGCACCTCAGGGGTGGTTTGTGTTGGAAAGCATGGTGACAAAACACCCTAGCGAGGTTATTGCCAGTTGGGATACGGTTCGAGATCGGGCGTATGGCTCTACGCGAATTCACATACTGCAATCTTCTACTCTTGATAATAGTGCGAACTTTAGTGCTGCTGATATACAACCTGCTTTATCCAATCATCCTGCTGGTTATGACTCCGGCAGCGTTGAGGAAAATGAAAGCACGCGGCGGTAAGGCGTCTGATCTTTGGGCCCGATTGGGGTTTTACAGTGAAGAGCAAAAGGCGGTGTTTAAGTCTTTGCAGGGGCGAGGTGAGGTCATCTGGATGCACGCCGTTAGCGTTGGTGAAGTTGGGATCGCCAGTAAGCTTATTCGCGAACTGTTGCAGGTTCGTCCGTCATTACGGGTAGTTCTCTCTACGACCACGCCTACAGGTTATGCGTTGGCAAAGGCATTTGGTGAGGATTCAAATGATGCCGTGTGTGCGATTTACAATCCACTCGATGGTTGGTTCACGGTGCGACGTTGTTTACGCATGATCAAGCCGAGCCAGATCGTGCTTGTGGAGGCTGAAGTATGGCCCAATCTCGTCTATGCGGCGAAGCAACAGGGCATAAGTGTGACACTCGTCAACGCTCGACTTTCACCGCGCTCCGAACGTCGCTATCAAAAAGCTGGTTACTTCGTACGCCCTATATTTTCAATGTTAGAGCGGGTGCTTGTTCAGGAACCTGAAGATATCAAACGCTGGCAAACGCTGGGACTTGATGCTGAGAAGATCGAATGCACGGGCAGTATTAAATTTGATAGGGTAGGGGATCATGAGCCACGAGATCAAGTGTCGCAATTTCGTGCTTTTTTGGATGGCATTGGCTGTGATGAAGATCGTCCCGTAATGCTCGCAGCGAGTACGCATGCGGGAGAGGAGTTGGAACTGGCAAAAGTATTTCTCAAACTCAAAAGTGCGATACCTGCGTTATTTTTCATTATCGTCCCGCGTCATGTGGAACGAATTGCCGAGATCGAAAATGATTTGATGAGTCTTGGAGTTAGCTCTATTCGGAGATCTGCATGCAACCAGGGAACTCTTGCCGTTGATGCTCTTCTGGTCGATACCACCGGAGAACTTCGAGCATGGCAATATCTCGCTACGGTGGTAATCGTTGGGAAAAGCTTTTTGGTAAACGGTGGACAAAATCCGGCAGAGGCCGTGATGGCAGGCAAGCCTGTCCTTTTTGGTCCTCATATGGAAAACTTTGCCGCTCTTGTCCGCATTTTACTCAGCAAGCAGGGAGCCATACAGGTGCAAAATTTCGAAGAATTGGAAGCGAAGCTTCTAGATCTATTTAAGCAACCCTCCGAAGCATCAAGGCTCGCGAAGTCAGGTCGGGAGGCCTTGCAAGCCCATGAAGGGGCTACACAGCGCACTGTCTCGATGTTGCTGCATCAAAACAAAATAAAAAGCTCTTGCAAATGACCACTTAATCGCCATTCTGCTCGCCCACGCTTTTGACCCCTTCGTCTAACGGTTAGGACACATCCCTTTCACGGATGCGATGCGAGTTCGATTCTCGCAGGGGTCGCCAAGATTCTTAAGTATAAGAACATGGCTTCTTGGCAACTCGTTACCGTTGGATTTGTGGTGCCATTATTAAATGCTTTTGTATCCATGCTTTTCGTTCGTCCAAGCATGTGATATGAATGAGGTTCATGAAAACAGCGCCGTCATTTTATCTCAAGATTTTAGGTGCGAGTATCCTGTTTGCATTTGGTCTAATTTTCTTGGTGGGCTGTGATGGATCTAACTCCGGAACATTCTCTTTCAAGAGCAAGCCCGAGAAGCGCTTGCGGTTCGCCATCTCGGTGGACGGACTGACCAATCCCATGCGCAATTATCAAGTGGCGTTACTTGAGCGATTGATTCGCACTCGTCCCGGCATTGATCTTACTTTGCTTGATGCCAGGGGTGACATGGCAGTGCAGGGGGAGCAGTTAAAAAAAATGATTACTGACGGAGTAGATTATCTTTTCGTTTTTCCCCAAAACGTGGAGGTCTGTGTTCCGATCATGCGTAATGCAAAAATAGGTGGAGCCATCGTTGTTGCCTTCGCTGAAAAAGTTCCTGCCGACGCTTGCACCACATCGATCTACACGGAGGAACGTCATCTTGGAAATGTTGCTGGGCAGTATGTTTTGGCTGCTTTAAAGAAAAAAGCGGAAGATGAAGGCAGCGCAGAAGTGAAGGGGCGACTAGTGCAACTGACGGGGATTGAGGACAGCCTGATCACTCGTGAACGCTCGATGGGTTTTTTAGAAGCTTTTAAAGAGGCACCTGGGGTGAAAATTGTGCATGAAGCAGCGGCGAATTGGATTGAAAAAGATGCGACTGAGCGCACGAAAGAAGCGTTGAAACTACAAAAGACATTTGATGTCATCTATGCTCAAAATGATTTCATGGCTCGCGGCGCCAATGTTGCTATGTTGGAGGGAGGTACCTTGGCACGTGAAGCACTATTTATCATAGGCACCGACGGAGCCATAGGCAAAGGGGGCGGGATCGAGATGTTGATGCATGGAGACATAGAGGCCACCGTCTATCAACCCCCACTTGTTGACAAGGCTTGGGAACTCGTGAAGCGGACGCTCGATGAGCCTGAGTTTAAAATTGAAAAGACCTATCGCATGAAGCCATTTGTCATCACCGCAGAATCCGCAGAAGATATCATGCGTAAAGGTTTGCCGGCACCTGAGCTGGAAAGATTTTAAGGAAAACGCAGACGAGATTTGACAAAGATCACATTGAATCTAATTTGGCAATTCGCGCTGCTTCACGCAGCAAGAAACGCACCCGTAGCTCAATGGATTAGAGCATCTGACTACGGATCAGAAGGTTTCTGGTTCGAGTCCAGACGGGTGCACCATTCAGTGTCAATGAGTTACACTGATTCGTGAAAGAGTGAAAAAATACACCTTGGCCACTTTTCAGGTTCCTGCAAGCCTTCAAGTGATCATCGAGAATGATGCTAGTTTGAGGGTTCTGCTTCTTGAAATCTGTTGAGGAGAAAAGTGGCAGCAGCCACCGCATCACGGCGGTAGAACTCCTCAATCGAATGGATCTCTTCGTCCTTTGCTTTGAGGGAATCGGCGGCCCATTGGTTGCGATATTCACCCACAGGCAGATGATCTGTCTCAGATTCCACTGCGATGAAGAAGGTGAACTCCGAATTGCGGTCTTCCCGGAGACGATGAGCACATGATACGAGTAGGCGCGATGCTTCGATAAGTCCTAGAGTTCCAGCCAGATAGTCTGTACAAGCTGTCGCAACGCTGCGGCAATCGCGGAGCCATTGCTTCTCGTCCGTTACCCAATTAGGTCGATTCATTATCTTGCAGAACGTCTCGGATCAGGCGACGGCGAGCGGGAAGCGTCGATGACACGACAGATGCCATACGAGCCCCTGCCTGCATCCGTTTTGTTCAGGCCGGTTATTTTTTCGTGGGTTGCCATGGGTCGAGCTTCTCTTCTTCGGCTA
>VFKY01000167.1 GCA_009885275.1 Verrucomicrobiota bacterium
ACGGCACAATGCTAACATTGCCCGAGAGCACTCGAAATGCGACCTGCTGGCTATCCTCAAAGCCAATGCCTATGGCCACGGTGCTACCGAAGTAGCGAACGCTCTCAAAGATCTGGTATCCCTGTTCGGTGTCGCAAATTTGCATGAGGCCGAAGAACTGCGAGCTTCAGGAATTACTAAGCCCATCTTGCTGCTGAGCCCCTGTTTGCCTGATGAATATGAAGCCGTGTTTCAACAAGGATTTCACATCTGTATCAATACTCTTGATGAAGCGACCGCATGGGCGGCACTGGGTGAAAAGCACCAGCGCCCAGTGCCAGTTCATCTCGTCGTGGACACTGGAATGGGGCGAATGGGATTCACGGAAGCTCAATGGACCGATACAACGCTGCGAGCATTGTTTGGCCTGACACACTTACAATTTGAAGGGATATGTTCACACCTGCCGTCCTCCGACGATGATGCATCATTTACCCAACAACAAATCACTCAGTTCAGGCAGCGCGTAGAGTTGGCTCGCTCCATAGGAATACATCCTCATTGGATTCACCTTTCCAATAGTGCCGGATTGCTCGGGTTTCATGAAACACTGGGCCTTTGCAACCTCTCGAGACCAGGGCTCATGCTCTATGGATTCTCGCCTCTGCCAAAATTCCAATCGCTTTTGCTCCCAGTCTTAACATGGAAGACCAAAGTCACACTGGTTCGTGAATTGCCCGCCGGACACGGCGTGAGCTACGGACGCACCTTCATAACCGATAAAGTGACCAAGGTGGCCACGCTGGCCTGTGGCTATGGCGATGGATTTCCGAGGCAAGTTTCAGGGCGCCATGCCAGCGTGCTCATTCACGGCCAACGCTGCCGCATTCTAGGACGCATCACCATGGATCAACTCATGGTGGATGTCTCAACGCTCGAAGACACCGTCCATGCTGGTGATCAAGCGGTCCTTCTCGGATCACAAGGGAATGAGAATATCAGTGGGTTTGAGCTCGCAGAAAAAGCGGACACCATTGTCTGGCATATTCTCACCGGCATCACCGCACGGGTGACGAGAGTTTATCTTTGAAATGGTGGCTCAAGCTTGACCTTTTAAGACGTTTACGGCACGATTCCGATCAACCATGATCGATGAAGATGCTGATCTGCCTGAGCCACGCCAAAATAAGTCGGGATGCTTACGCGCATGCATCTGGACAGCCCTCGCCACCCTACTCATCGGTGCTGCCACGCTGGTCTATATCAGCAATAATGTGGTGAGCATTATCGAAAACAGCCCCAAGGGCTTCTTTACGAGGACGATCAATACCAATTCCGGCAGTATTCTTTTGGAGATGGGACGCACTCATGGGGATGTCCTTGAAATCGCATCGCCCTTGAAAACGATGGAGATTTTCAGTAAGACCGACACTAAAACAGCAGCTTGGGGATGGGTCTCCATGGGCACCGCCACTAGTGAAATCAAAGTGCCCGCCACCTACCGTTTTCATATCAATCTTTCAGAACTTCAACACGCCCGGATCGAGAATCGAGTGCTCATCGTCATGGCACCAGTGATCCGGCCCGCACTTCCCGTGGCTTTTGACACTACCGGCATGGAGAAAAAAACATCAGGGGGCTGGCTTAGATTCGACACCGCAGAGCAACTCAACGATCTTGAAAAAAGCATCAGTACCGCCCTCGCCACACGTGCTCAAGCGCACCTTCTCAATATCCGAGAACCTGCCCGAAAGGATATGGAGGAGTTCGTACAGAAATGGATCGTGGAAACCAACCCCAATTATCGCAAGGACATTGTGGCGATCAAAATCGTCTTCCCCGGCGAGAATCCCACCTCAGTAAAGACTCAAGCGCCACTGCCGTAAAAAGCTATCAGTGCGACAAATAACGTTCCGCCTCAAGAGCTGAAGCGCAACCCTGCCCTGCTGCCGTTATCGCCTGTCGATAGACATGATCCGCAACATCACCAGCCGCAAAGAGACCGGGCACATTCGTCTGCGTGCCTTTCGTCTGCACGATATAACCATTCTCATCAAGCGTTACTAAGCCATTAAGGAACTGCGTATTGGGCACGTGACCGATGGCGACAAAAACACACTTCAACTCCAGCTCGCTCTCTGCACCTGTGACAAGATCCTTCAGCTTCACGGCCCGCATTTCGCCTTTTTCATCCGTAAGATATTCGATCACGGCACTGTTCCAAACAGGCGTGATTTTCGGATTAGCCAAAGCGCGGTCCGCCATGATCTTGGAAGCACGCAACGAATCGCGACGGTGGATGAGATAAACGGTACTGGCGAATCGGGTGAGAAAGCTCGCCTCTTCACAGGCAGAATCACCGCCACCAATAACACACACGGGGACATTACGATAAAAGGCTCCATCACAAGTGGCGCAACTCGTCAGACCACGGCCAATCAGTTTGGATTCATTAGGCAAGCCGACATGACGAGGGGAAGCGCCGGTGGCAACGATCACGGTTTTACTTTGTAGCACTTTGCCGTCTGCCATCGTCAGATCAAAATGACCCGCTTCTGATTTTACCACATTCTCGACCTGAGAGTATTCAATCCTTGCGCCAAACTTTTCCGCCTGACTCTGCATTTTCATCATGAGATCCGGGCCCATGATTCCTTCAGGAAATCCGGGAAAATTTTCCACCTCTGTCGTTGTCGTGAGCTGCCCCCCAGGTTGGCTGCCAGAAAGCATAAGTGGTGTAAGATTAGCGCGAGCCATGTAAATCGCTGCGGTATAGCCTGCGCAACCTGTTCCAATGATGATGACGTTTTCCATGATGAAAAGATGATGATGACTCGTTATTTGACGGCCCTTCTTATCCACGCTCTTTTGCCACTGTGCAAATCACCTTTCAGTATCGTTTTCTTCGTTGGGCTCTGCTCCTGTGTCTCCTGCCCGTGATGGCACATGCGGCGTCAGGTGATATTCCGGCCTATGATGGCTTTCCGCAGTTGTCGCACTTTCCTAGACCACTCCCCCTTTATCAGCATGAAGCCGGAGCGACCGCCTGGCAGATGATCAAGGAACGCGCCACCCAAGATCCGTTCAACGTCGCCGCCAGCCTCATCTTTGTTCTGGCAGTCACCCACACTTTTGTGGCCAGCATGTTTCGTCAAGTGTCTCACAAGCTAGAAAAACAGCATCTTGAGAAGCATGGCGAGGACACTAAAAGCGTTTCATTTTGGGCGGTTGTCTTTCATTTTTTTGGAGAAGTGGAAGCCGTGTTCGGCCTCTGGGTTTTTGCGCTGGCCGCCGCCGCTTGGTGGTTCCATGGCTGGACTGACTTTAAAAATTATCTCGGGGTCGACGTCGATTTCACCGAACCTGTCTTCGTGATCATCGTCATGGCCATCGCGGCTTCAAAACCGGTGGTGGTGTTTTCCGAACGTTGCATTGGTAAAGTCGCCGCTCTGGCCAAGCAGACCCCCGCCGCCTGGTGGTTGAGCATTCTCACCATCGGACCTCTACTCGGCTCCTTCATCACTGAGCCGGCTGCGATGACTCTCTCTGCCTTACTGCTTTCCAAAAGGTTCTACTCTCTAACACCCAGCAAAACGCTTGCGTATGGGACTCTGGGCCTGCTCTTCGTCAATGTCAGCGTCGGTGGAACCCTGACCCACTTTGCGGCACCGCCCATCCTGATGGTGGCATCCACTTGGAAATGGACCACCGCCACCGTGTTTCTAAACATTGGATGGAAAATGATCATCGCCATCCTCATCAGCAATGCTGCTTACTTCGCTTTTTTCCGTCGTGAATTGCGTGAAATGAATGCCGCATCTGCCACGGCCAAAGTTCAAGCTTCCAATGACGAGGTTGCCATCCCGTTGAACGTCACCCTAACACATCTGGCCTTCCTCGCTTGGACCGTTTTTAACAGTCATTATCCACCGCTTTTCATTGGGTCGTTTTTATTCTTTCTCGCGTATGTTCAAGCCACAAGACAGCATCAAGCCCCAATCTCGTTGCATTCGCCATTGCTCGTCGGGTTTTTTCTAGGCGCCCTCGTTGTGCATGGTCGCTGCCAGTCTTGGTGGATTGAACCCCTGCTTACCAGTGCCCACCTTCCCGAATGGGCATTGTTGTTGGGTTCCGCGGTGCTGACGACCTTCAACGACAATGCGGCCATCACTTATCTCGCAGCCCAAGCACCGGGGCTCGGTGATTTCGCAAAATACGCGGTCGTCGCCGGTGCCGTCGCCGCCGGTGGTGTCACCGTCATTGCCAACGCCCCCAACCCCGCCGGACAAAGCATTCTTGGAAAACACTTCGCCGGTCAGGTCTCTCCGGGTAAATTGGCATTAGCGACACTGGTGCCAACCCTCATTTGCATTATCCTTCTTCTCTTTCTTCGCAGCCCCTTGATGCACTCTTAATTTTATGTTTACCGGCATTGTTGAATCTGTAGGCACCGTCCAAAGCATCACCCTTCGTGAAGGCGGTGCCAGATTAGTGCTCCGTGTTGGCGATATGGCAAAGGAGCTTTCACTCGGTGAAAGCGTCGCCGTAAATGGCTGCTGCCTGACCGTCACGACGTTCGACGGTGAAGCGAGCACTGCCGCATTTGACCTGCTGATCGAAACCATGAGCGTGACAAATCTCGGTGGCTTGCGTGAGGGGTCCCTCGTGAATCTTGAAAGAGCCTTGCGCATCGGTGATCGATTAAGCGGGCACTTTGTTCAGGGACATGTGGATACGATTGCGGAAATCATCACCCTCGAACCGATCGGTCTGGACTATCAGTTCACCGTAGCATTGCCGAAAAAATGGGCCCATCTCGTCGTCCACAAAGGCTCCGTCTGTATCGATGGGATTAGCCTCACGGTTGGAGAACTCGGAGGAGATCGCATGACTTTTTGGATCACCCCGCACACCTATGCCGTAACGCATTTGCATTCCATCAAACAAGGCAACTTCGTAAACCTAGAGTTTGATATGCTCGCGAAGCATCTTGAGAGACTGGTTTCTGCTTCTTCACACAAGTGATGAAATACTCAGGTCATACGTCAAGGCTTTGGGCATTGGTCATCGTGCTTCTTGTGTTGGTCATCACGCCATTCTTGGTCTGGGGAGAATGGTTTGAACAAATATTTGACTTACAGGGCACCAAACAATGGCTGGAAAGCCTTGGCTCCTTCGCCTGGCTCGGGGGCGTGGCGCTGTTGATCAGTGATCTGGTGCTTCCTATTCCTGGGACAGTCGTCATGTCAGCTCTCGGGCTTGTCTATGGCTGGTTCTGGGGTGGTGTCGCCAGTATCTTGGGCTCCGTACTTTCGGGTATGATTGCCTATTGGCTCTGCCGTATGTATGGCCATCGCGCTGCCGTCTGGCTTGCGGGTGAGAAGGGCTTAGCCAAGGGAGAAACGCTGTTTCAAAGCGAACGAGGAGGCTGGCTCGTTGCCCTCTCTCGTTGGATGCCCGTCCTGCCAGAAGCGGTTGCGTGTCTAGCAGGGCTTACAAAAATGCCCTGGCGAACCTTTATTACGGCCCTGATCGCCGGCAGTATTCCGCTGGGATTTGTCTTCGCCGCCATCGGCGATCTCGGCTTGAACCGACCAGGGATAGCACTCGCTCTCAGCGCATTTATTCCGGTGGTGCTTTATGCGCTGGCAGCATGGATGCTGCGGAAGCGAAAGAGTTAAGAACTGATCTCAACCGCCAAAAAAACATCAATCCTGCTTCTCAAAGCGAAGCAGATGAGCGCCGTCGTATTTTTCCTTCGGATTGAATAACCAACCCGGAGACTCATTGAATATTTCATAGTTGGTTAATGTGAACTCTGGTAAAAAAAGGTCACTGTTAGGATCGTAAATTTTACGGCCGGTGAAGTTCCCATAAATGCGGTATTCACGATTATGATCATAGCCATGTGCCAAACCGTCTCCGCTAGGCATTTCTGGCAACCGATCCGGAGCTTGCTTCTGACTCTCATTCATCACCACGAGTCGAGCGTCATCCCATTTCTGACCTGGTCGACGGAGGTAGCCCCAAAACTGGGTGCGATCGATGTAAAAGCGGCGACCAATGTAGAAATCTC
>VFKY01000209.1 GCA_009885275.1 Verrucomicrobiota bacterium
TGCCACCGCATCCCGGTCCCGTGGTTGCCATTGACGCTCTGCATGCCAACACCGGGATGGTGCTAGCGTTAGGCTTCCTCGTCGGGCTCCCTACGGCTGCCGTGGCGGGTCCGCTTTTTGCCCGATGGGCGGTGAAACATGTATCCGCCAATCCGCCCGTGCTCAATGAAGAGCTCAAGACAACAAGACCTCTGCCGGGATTTGGAGAAACGCTTAGCGTGGTGATTTTACCAGTATCTCTCATGCTGCTTTCCACCATTGCAGAGCTGGTATTGCCCGCTACAAATCCTGTGCGTGCGACCATCAATTTCATCGGACATCCTGTCATTGCTCTCACCGTCGGGTTGTTCTTCGCCATGTGGGTCTTTTGTAAATCCTGTAAATTCACCCGCGAGGATTGCCTTGCCTTCACGGAACAGAGTATCTCGAAAATTGGCATGACCCTGTTAGTCGTAGGCGCCGGTGGTGGCTTTGCCAGAGTGCTTCGCGAAGCTGGAGTCGCGAGCGAACTTGGAACCCTCGCCAGTGCTTGGCATTTACCGCTTTTGATTTACGGATGGCTCATCGCCGCAATCATTCGCGTCGCCACGGGATCCGCCACCGTCGCGATTACCACTGCCGCCGGATTGCTCGCACCAATGCTGGCCTCACATCCCGAAGCCAATCGCGAGCTACTGGTTCTCTCCCTCGGTTTTGGATCCCTCTTCCTCTCCCATTTGAATGACGGCGGATTTTGGATCGTAAAGGAAAGCCTTGGCCTCACGGTAACTCAGACATTAAAGACTTGGACGATCACGGAATCACTCATCGGCGTTGCCGGGCTTGGTTTTACCCTTCTCCTTAATCTCTTACTTTAACCAATGAATACTCCCTTCATTTTCGACGCTCACCTCGATCTCTCTCTCAATGCGTTGGAGTGGAACCGCGATCTAACCAAACCACTGGCAGAAATACGCGAACGAGAAAAGCATCTGCAAGACAAACCGGACCGCGGTCACGGCACTGTATGTCTGCCTGAAATGCGCCGTACACGTGTCGGTCTCTGTGTCGCCACTCAGATCGCTCGTGTAGAGCATGATCAATACAGTCCGGTCGCCGGTTGGCGCAGTCCAGCTCAAGCATACGCCATGACACAAGGACAACTTGCCTGGTATCGCGCCATGGAGGAATCGAGTGAAATGGTTTCTATTCGCAACACACAGGATCTTGATATTCACCTGCAAAAATGGATGCAGGTCGATGATGCGACCGCTGCAAAACTACCTATCGGTTACATCATGAGTCTTGAAGGCGCGGATTCACTGATCACGCTTGATCACTTGGAGCGCTCATGGAATGAAGGTCTCCGAGCCGTAGGCCCTGCTCATTATGGGCCTGGCGTCTATGCTCAAGGAACCAGCACTGAAGGTCCTTTTCCTGCGCGCGGGTTGGATCTTTTGCGCGAGATGGATCGACTGAACATGATCCTCGATGCCACGCATTTGAGTGACGCCTGTTTCTGGCAGGCGCTTGATTTGTATCAGGGGCCAATCTGGGCGAGTCATCACAATTCTCGCAGCCTCGTTCCTCATCAGCGGCAGTTAAGTGATGAAATGTTTCAAGCTCTCTCTGCACGTGGTGCCGTCATCGGGGTGACGTTTGATGCTTGGATGATGACCCCTGGTTGGGAGCGGGGAAAAAGCACTCCGCAATCCATTCAACTTCGATTAGAGAAGATTGTTGAGCATCTTGATCACTACTGCCAAATCGCAGGCAACGTTGACCATGTTGGGCTTGGCACAGATCTCGATGGAGCTTTCGGCACGGAACAAACCCCCATGGATTTAAACTCTATCGCCGATTTGCAAAAGCTGCCTGACCTCCTCAAGTCACGAGGTTACAGCGAAAGCGACATCAACGGCATTCTCCACGGCAACTTTGTCCGTTTTCTCCGTGGTGCCCTAAAATAACACCAGAACTTACAGAGCTTCGTCGCCATGCTCGCTGGTACGAATCCGCAGAACATCTTCAATATTATAAATAAAGATTTTCCCGTCACCGACTTTGCCAGTCTTCGCTGTTTCTTCGATCACTTTAGCAATCGCAGCGCATTGCTCATCTGAAGTAATGATTTCCAACTTGGTTTTTGGAACAAAATCTATCGTATACTCACTGCCGCGATAAATTTCAGTATGACCGCGCTGCCTGCCAAACCCCTTCACCTCTGTGACGGTCATCCCATGAACACCAGCTTCACGCAGAGCTTCCTGAACTTCTTCGAACTTGTGAGGTTTGATGATTGCTTCTATTTTTTTCATGGTAAAAGTTGTCTTTTCATAGTTAAAGACGCTGAAACTTACGGTAGCAAGACAAATCCCACCTTGATTTAACAGTAAGCGGTGAGAATCTCCAGTCTTCATGCAGCGGCACTACAGAAAACTCGTCTTTAATTTTTACCGTCGATTTCGTCATCCGCGACATTTGAAAAACAGCCGCATCCTAAGGTGGTTTTCTCGTCACTTTCTTGATAAAACAGTTTGGAAACCAACGCGACATACTTTTGCGGGGGGACTCGCAGTGGGGCTCTTTGTCATGTCCCTTCTTATTCCCGGTCAAATGCCAGTGGCCATCGTTATCGCAGCCGTGCTTCGAGTGAATATCCCCATCGCGATCATGGCTTGTTGGATCACAAATCCCGTCACCATGGCTCCCGCTGCATGGTGGGAAATCGAACTTGGTAGCTGGATCATGCGTACTCTAGGCATCGGCACTCCGCCTGCGCTTGACTGGGATTTTTTCAAACAACAATTGCATTTGGCTCAGAGTTTCATGGATTACATCCGCATCTTCAGACCTTGGGCGGGATCAGTTTACATCGGCGGCGTCGTCACAGGTGCCATCCTCGCACCCATCGGCTATGCGCTATCCTATCTATTATGGGATCTGATGCTGATGATGTCTCATCGACGCGAAAAACCCCCCACCACTTTAACCGACGAGAAGTAGCTCCTGCAAACTTGTCAGTTTTTTTACCCTAAACAATAATCATGCTTCATCTGCGATTACTTCTGCCTTGGGGCATCTCCATTGTGCTGTTCATGACCATGGTTAGTTGCGAAACAACAAGCTCGCGAGGCAACGCCTGGGATCACAAGCTCGGTGGCGTAGCTGTTGATAAAAAAGTACCTCCCGTTGCCCTGCTCAAGGAGATCAACCTGAAGCAAGACATGGTGCGTCTTGGCACTGCCGGTCGCAAACGCGTGCGCCGCATGAATGTGAAATACATCACCATTCACAGCACCCAGAACTACACGGGTAACGCCTATAATCATGCACTCGCCTTAAAACGCGGTGCACTCACGGCAACGAAGCGCGTTGGCGGAAATCGTATCGGCTTTCTCATCTGGCATTTTACAATACAAGATAATATTGCCATTCAACACCTGCCAACCAATGAACAGGGAGAGCACGCTGACTTTGATGGCCCCGGTAATAACTACAGTATCGGTATCGAGATGTGTGAGCACCATGGCAACGATCTCGCGAGGACCATTGATCACACGGCTAAACTAACTGCCTACCTCATGTGGGAATACAAATTACCCATCAGCAGCGTCAAACCCCATTACCACTGGCCTCGTCGTGGATGCAATCCCCCCAACAAGGATTGTCCGCATTTTCTTCTCGAGAATGGAAAGCCCGGAACCACATGGCGATGGTTCCTCAATCGTGTGCAAGCTGAATACTCACGACTTGTTCCAGGACCTGCACCGAGAATTTAAGGCTACTATTAACGCCTCAATTTAACTTCACTGACCCTGCCACGGTAAGTGACTTGAATTTGCTTACGCAAGCGATCACCAGATCGGCTGCTATTACTGTCTCTGCCATGGTATTAAAATGCGACCATGAAAAGCGCAGGGTGCTTCCTGCATGAACAGCGTCACAACCCATGGCCTCCAACACACGAGAAGGGTGCAGCGCCTCGGCATGACAAGCTGACCCCGCCGAGCAGGCTACGCCCTTCTCATCAAGTAGGATTAGCATCGCAGCAGCGTCCACTCCCGGGAAGCACAGGCTGCTAGTATTGGGCAAACGATGCTCCAGACTGCCATTCACCTTAGTGTCAGGTAACGCGACCATTATCATTTTTTCAAAGGCATCACGCATCGATTTAATGGCGACAGCACCCTCATGAGACAGTCGCTCGCGCATCATCTCAGCCGCCTTACCCATGGCTACGATCGATGCCATATTCTCGGAACCTGAACGCCGCCCAAACTCCTGACCGCCGCCAAGAATCCATGGCTTGAAGCGTACGCGCCGACTGATAAAAAGGGCACCAACGCCTTTGGGTGCGTGAAATTTATGACCACTCATGCTGAGATAATCGATGGGTGTTGTTTTCACCGACACAGGGATTTTGCCCATCGCTTGCACCGCATCGGTGTGAAACATCGCACCATGATCATGGGCATACTGCGCTGCTTTTTCGATCGGTGAAAGCACTCCAGTTTCGTTGTTCGCCCACATCACACTGACCAAAGCTGTCTGACCTTCTTTGACACAGCTCTTTAATTCTTCCGCGTCCAATAAACCTTGATGATCCACATCGAGATAGCTGACATAACGCTCAGACTCCGACCAACGTTTTGCCGGCTCCAATACCGCGGGGTGCTCAGTCTTTACCGTGATAAAATGGGACTTTCGCGGGTGACTCAATGTCAGCGCAGAACCAATGGCCGCATTGTTCGATTCCGTGCCACCACTCGTAAAGACAATCTCGTCCGGAGCCGCATCAATCAAAGCCGCCACTTGCTCCCGCGCCATCACCAATGCTTTTTTAACGACACGGGCACTCGAATACGATGCTGATGGATTCGCATAATGATCTCTCAAAAAAGGCAGCATGACTTCCAACACCTCTGGATCAATCGGTGTGGTGGCGTTGGCATCCAGATAAATCATATGAGAGCTTCAGCAGAGTAGGAATGAGGTCAAATGGAAGTGATGCCCAACAATACCAAGTGACCATACTTCCGCCATTGCTTTCTCAACGCTGTCCACTTTATCGAAGCAAGATCGGTGGGTCGGTGGGTCGGTGGGTCGGTGAAAAATGAGAGTAGAATGATTGCGTCAAGGGGATTCATGATGCCGAAA
>VFKY01000305.1 GCA_009885275.1 Verrucomicrobiota bacterium
AGTACGATGCCCGTGCAGGCGAGTCCTCGCGCAAGAATGCTTTTCAGGGTTAGCAACGTGTGATTCAATGCGCCGAGCTTGTTGTTCACCACCACCAGCACCGGCAATCCAAGCTCCTCTGCAAAGTCAGCAGCGGTATAGTGCGGAGCAAGAGGCACTTCCCAACCACCAACACCTTCCACGAGAAGATGATCAACCTTCGTGGCAAGCTGTTTATAAGCATCCTTCAAGGCTGCGAAATCAAGAGTGCGATTCTCAATCAGAGCTGCAGCATAAGGCGATGCTGGAGTCTTGAGCCAGACGGGATTGATTTCATCGAGTGTTAATCCATCCGTACTGGCGTGATGCAATAAGTAGGAATCCTGTCTCCCGCCACAGCAAAAAGGTTTGAATCCAGCAGCACGCTCGGCACGAGCTTTTAACGCTTCCAGAAGCATGGTCGTGACGTGAGTTTTGCCCGCGTCCGTGTCTGTTCCGGTGATGAAAATTTGCATGGAAAATCAAGACCAAATTTTAGGAAAAAAAAGAGTAATAAGAAATAAGACGATCGGTATACAAAGCAGGAAGCACCCAAAAACAACAAACAGGTATGGCGGTGTTGCTACATCAACGTATCCGCCTCTTGTTGTCGGACCAAAGAAATTCCCGAAAAAGCCACTAAACCAAACGGAGATTAACCCGAAGAAAATAACCGGAGCTGAAGCACTGAGGAGATCAGGGCTGAACATGTCGCTCTCTGATGCAGCTCGAGCCGTGGTTACCATGTTAATGGCTAGGACATCAAGGATGCCCAAGCCCAAGGCCATGCATTTTATCTTCATCCAAAATACTCTATTACTTCACCATCTGCATCATCAAATCTTTGCTTTCCACAATACCGCCTACTGTGACTCCAATTTCCTGTATGGTGCCGGTGCATGGCGCGGTGATTGTGGTGAACATCTTCATGGCTTCCAGTGTGAGAAGAGGATCGCCCTCTTTCACTTTGTGACCTACGCTCACGGCGATGCTCGCGACCATACCGGGCATGGGGGCTCCAATTTGAAGGGAATCAGCAGGATCAGCTTTGGCGCGCGACTTCACTTCTGTGGTCACGGATTTATCTACGATCTGGACGTGGCGGGGATAACCGTTGAGTTCAAAGATAGCAGTGCGATGACCGTTGGAGTCGGCTTCCGTGAGGTTGAGGAGTTTGGCGAAGAGGGTTTTACCTTCTTCGAGATTGATGCTGATTTCCTCCTTGTCCTTGAGTCCATAGAAGTAGGCAGGCGTGGGCAGGACACTGATATCACTGTAGGTCTTGCGGAACTTCACGAAGTCCGCAAACACCTGCGGATACATGAGATGACTGTAGAGGTCATCATCGGACACAGAAGTTGTGACTATCCCCATCTTCTCCGCGAGTGTTGCGCGTGTTTTTTGAAGATCAATTTTTTCCGCACGTTCACCGGGACGATTGGTGAAAGGTTTTCTTTTGCCGAGGATGATTTTTTGCACATCGGCAGGCCAGCCACCCAAGGGTTGACCAAGGCCGCCTTGCAGCATGTCGATGACACTCTCAGGGAAACTCGTGCCTGAAGGCAGGCTATGCAGATAGCTGCGAGCGTCGCCGGGCTTCACTCCGCGTGAAATCATGAACATGCACATGTCACCCACTACTTTACTGGAAGGTGTGACTTTCACGATATCGCCGAAGAGATCGTTCACCTCAGCATACATGCGGGCAATTTCAGGCCAGCGGTGACCGATGCCCATGCTCTCGGCCTGTTCCTTGAGATTGGTGTATTGACCACCCGGCATTTCGTGAAGATAAACTTCTGCGGTTCCGTAAGGCTCCGCGGTGTCGAAGGGTTTGTAGTAGCTGCGAACATGGGCCCAGTAATCGCTGAACTCCTGCAAGGCATCGGGATTGAGTCCGGTGTCACGTGGCGTGTGTTGCAATGCGGCGACAATACTGTTGAGGTTCGGCTGACTGGTGCACCCCGACATACTCGAAAGAGCGGAGTCACAAATATCCACCCCTGCTTCGGCGGCTTGTAAAACACTGCTGGCGCTGATACCGCTGGTGTCATGGGTGTGAAAGTGAATCGGAATTCCAATTTCCTCCTTGAGCGCTTTCACAAGTTTCTTCGCGGCATAGGGACGGCAAAGACCAGCCATGTCCTTGATGCAGAGCATGTGTGCCCCCATCTTTTCTAGTTCTTTGGCGAGCTTGATGTAGTATTGGAGGGAATACTTGTCCCGTTTCGGATCGAGAATGTCACCAGTGTAGCAGATGGTGCCTTCGCAGATGGATTGCGTCTCTTCACGCACTGCTTTCATGGCTTCCGTTAGGTTCGGCAGGTAGTTGAGGCTGTCGAAAATGCGGAAGATATCCATGCCATTTTTCGCAGCATGTTTGATGAACCCTCGCACGACATTGTCAGGGTAGTTCGTGTAACCCACCGCATTACTTCCTCGGAAGAGCATTTGGAAACAAATATTCGGAATGTGAGCGCGTAGTTCGCGCAGCCTTTCCCACGGACATTCACGAAGAAAGCGCATCGCAGTGTCGAAGGTCGCGCCGCCCCACATTTCCAGAGAGAAAAGACCCGAGGCATTGCGCGAGACCGCATCGGCCACCGCCAACATGTCAAAGCTGCGCACTCGTGTGGCGAGCAGCGATTGATGAGCATCACGGAAGGTGGTGTCGGTCAGCAGCAGGCGTTTTTGCTTGCCCACCCACTCGGCGAATTTTACCGGACCAAGGGTTGTCAGCAGTTGCTTGGTGCCATCAGGTGGTGTGGCTTTTGGATCCCACTTGGGGAGTGGGGCATTGACCAGCGGCTTGGCTGGCTTGTAGCCTTTGGCATTGGGATTGCCATTGACGGTGACGTCCGCAATGTAGCTCAGCAGTCGAGTGGCGCGGTCTTTGCGACCACTGAACTGGAAGAGTTGGGGATTGGTGTCAATGAATCGCGTGGTAGCCTTACCAGCTCGGAAGATGGGATTGGCGATGACGTTTTCAAGAAATGGAATGTTCGTCTTTACTCCACGAATGCGAAATTCACGGAGGGCGCGATCCATTCGATCAAGTGATTGCTGATAAGTGCGAGCAAAGACAGTGACCTTCACGAGCATGGAGTCGTAGTAAGGCGTGATGACCGCGCCATTGACACCGAGGGCACCATCGAGACGAATGCCGAAACCACCGGCACTGCGGTAGGTGAGGATCTTGCCGAAGTCAGGCGTGAAGTTGTTCTCAGGATCTTCTGTTGTAATTCGACACTGCACGGCAAAACCTGACTTCTCAATCGCATCCTGTTGCGGCAGATCCAGCGGTTCCTCATGAAGCTGGTGGCCCTGAGCGATGAGGATTTGGGAGCGCACGATATCGATCCCGGTGATCTCTTCCGTGACGGTGTGCTCCACCTGAATGCGCGGGTTCATTTCAATGAAGAACCAATCGCCACTCTCGACATCGACGAGATATTCCACGGTGCCCGCATGAGTGTATTTCACTTCCCTAGCGATGCTTACTGCAGATTTGCAAAGTGCATCAATGATCTTTTGATCAATGCCATAACTGGGAGCCTGTTCGATCACCTTCTGGTGACGACGTTGCACGGAGCAGTCTC
Source organism: Verrucomicrobiota bacterium (assembly GCA_009885275.1). Classification (GTDB taxonomy): domain Bacteria; phylum Verrucomicrobiota; class Verrucomicrobiia; order Verrucomicrobiales; family Verrucomicrobiaceae; genus Verrucomicrobium. Next base: position 3,618 of record VFKY01000305.1, read on the forward strand.
GCTCATGGAGGTGCAACACATTGCCATGCTTATCAGCGAGAATTTGTACTTCGATGTGCTTGGCTTTGCCGACGAATTTTTCAAGAAACACGGCACCATTTCCGAATGCCCGTTTGGCCTCGGTTTGCGCTTCATCCAGCAAGGGCTCTAGGTCCTTGGCTTCACGCACGACGCGCATGCCGCGGCCACCACCACCAAATGCGGCTTTGATGATGAGCGGGAATCCGATCTTCTTGGCGGCGGCGATGGCTTCCTTGCGCGATTCCACAGGGTGCTCAGTGCCTTGTAAGGTGGGCACCTTGAGTTTCTCTGCCACATTGCGAGCCGCAGTTTTGTCGCCCATCATGTTCAGAACTTTGGCATCAGGCCCAATGAAAATAATGCCTTCCCGAGCACAGGCGGCGGCAAAGTCAGGATTCTCTGAGAGAAAGCCGTAACCAGGATGGATGGCATCCACGCCTTTTTCGACGGCAAGTGCGACAATGCCTTCGATATCGAGATAGGCTCCGAGCGGACCTTTTTCAGGGTTTAACTGGTAAGCTTCGTCTGCCTTGAAGCGATGAGGGCAAAACCGGTCTTCATTCGCATAGATGCCAACGGTGCGAATGCCCAACTCTGTGGCTGCTCGCATCACGCGAATGGCGATCTCGCTGCGATTGGCAACAAGAAGCTTTTTGATGGGACGAATGGCGGGAAGCGCAGTGCTTTTTTTGCTGGTCATGGTAGGAGAAAAAAGAGGTATCTAAATTGCCCGTTGCCCCCTGCAATGCAAGCGATTCAGCTAACAGACCTTTGGGTATGCGAAACGTCGAGACAAGATCAGAGAGGACACTGACATCTAATGCTTAGTCTCGGATTTTTAGCCATTGATTTTGGCTGCTGGTAAATCACCTTCGCCGAGTTTGCGCTTCAGCATTTCCAGGGCGAGTCCGTAGGATTTCAGCGCGAGCTCTGGATCGTAGCGA
>VFKY01000395.1 GCA_009885275.1 Verrucomicrobiota bacterium
TACCAGACCGGCGCCAGAGCCTTGCCGTGCAATCCTTGAAAGCCGATCGGGCCTTTGCGAGCATAATCTTTCAGAGCTACTGGAAACTTATTCGGCGTGCCATCGGGATTCTTCTTCGCTTCCGGCCAGTCGTTGAGCTCGGCATGGATGATTTCTTCGCCGTTGAAGAGCACCGTAATAAGACTGTCTTTGCATGTGATGGTAAAACGATTCCACTCACCCACAGGCTTCGCCATGCTCTTGGTCGGCGGTTTCGCATCGTATATCGCCCCGACCATGCCGTATTTTGATCCATCTGCGGAGTCATGCACCTGTATCTCCAGAGCAGCGAGTACGTTTTTGATATCGCTGGAACGGATGAACACCCCGCTGTTCGATTCCTTCGCCACCTTGAATTCGAGATCGAGGATGAAATTGCCATACGACTCCTTGGTCCAAAGTGTCTCATGATCCTTCGCCACCATTTCACCTTTTTCGATGGTCCAATGTCCTGCTTCAACGCAGTTGGAAAAATCTGGCGCAATGAGGTCTTTCCAACCCGCCGTGTCAGGATGATCTGCGGCTTGAAGTTGAGAGATGCCGATTAGCACCGCGCTGAGGAATGAAGCAATAAGTTTGATCATAGTAAATGAACGATGACAGTCTGGCGAAGAAGCTCAACTATTAAAAGGCCGACGCTTCTTGCTATGTCTAGCCAAGAAGATGCCGCCTGATGTGACACGGCACAGCTTGCAATAAGTATGCGTTCACTCCCGTATCGATCTCATGGATCGTCGTGATTTTCTTAAGACCACCAGCGCAGCAGCATTCGTCACGAGCGCGTCTTCCTCTACCACTGCTGAAACTGCTACGGCGTCACGCCAGCCTAATCTCATCAAAGCGGAAAATGCGCTGGCCGGTGAGAGCTTTCAGATCACGCGGATGATGCCAGACAGCGCAAAGTCCTATCGCACCTCGCTAATCGAAGGCTACTGCTCGCGACAGTCTATAAAAGCAGGTGAAAAACTCAGTATCTACGTCAGCACCAAACCTGTTGCGCGATTCCATATTGAAATCTTTCGCATGGGCTACTACGGCGGCGCGGGATCGCGATTGATGGCCACACTCGGCCCCTTCGACGGCAAGACGCAGTCGGTGCCTGAGATGACCGACAAGCGCTTGCGTGAATGCCTGTGGGAAGCCTCGACGACTCTTGTGATTCCCGCCGACTGGCCCAGCGGCGTGTATCTCGGACGGCTCAGCACTCTTCCCGAGACTGCTGACATGCCTTACTGGCAAAGCTACATTATCTTCATCGTCAAAGACGATCGCCCCGCTGACATCCTCTTCCAATGCAGCGACAATACCTGGCAGGCATACAACCGCTGGCCTGTGGACGAATCACTCTACACGGACCCACGCGCGGCGCACGCCCCGGGAGTCAGCGTCAGTTTTGATCGACCCTACGGCAAGTACGTACAGATTCTTGAGAACCCCCTCAGCATGGGCAGTGGTGAGTTCCTCTTGTGGGAATATCCTCTTTGTTTCTGGCTGGAAAAGGAAGGCTATGACGTGACTTATTGCTCGAACGTCGACAATCTCGAACTCAACAACCTCACGCGATGCAAAGCCATGATCAGCATCGGTCACGATGAATACTGGGATGTACGCCAATACCATCATGTTAAACAAGCCATCGCCGAGGGGCTCAATGTCCTATGGCTCTCCGCCAACGACGTTTACATGGTCACACCGTTCACCGCGAACGCCCAAGGCGCGGCGAACCGCCGTCTCACGCGTGAAACATGCTACGGCGAATTTCGAGAGGAAGAAAAGTCGGCCTACGCGACGGTGCTCGGTCCTTTTGAAAATCCAGGTCCCGATGAGCGCGACATCATTGGTGCCCGCACCATCGTCCCCTTCAATGGCGGTGGCGACTGGACCTGTGCGAAACCAGAGCACTGGCTCTTCGAGGGCACCGGCATGAAAAAAGGTGATGCCATTCCAGGGCTTGTTGGCTGGGAGTTTCATGGTGAGCCAGACACGCAGCGTGAAGGGCTTGAAGTCATCGCCGAGGGCAACGTTTGGGCTGGCGGCACAAAATTGGGCAAATACGCCGCAACGATCTTTGAGGGGCCAAAAAAGAACTTCGTCTTCAACGCCACCACCATCTTTTGGAGCCAAGGTCTGAGCGCTCCGCCCGGACACATAATTCCATGGAGTCATTTCTCACGCCCACACGGACCTGATGAACGCGTGCAACGCATCACAACGAATGCGTTGAAAAAAGCACTGCAGTGACTTACCTTTATAATCTCATTCATCTCAGAACACTTTTTTGATAGCTCTGAAGCCTTCAATACGTTTTTCTGCTTCGCCAATATACTATAAACTCAAACCACAAAATTAGACCATGGATCGTCGCAAATTCATCAACACTGCCGCCGCTACAGGCGCAGGATTACTCATCCTCCCGAGCGGTGCCCGTGCAGGCAAGAACGCACCCGGCAACAAACTCAACATCGCCCTGATCGGCGTATGGGGACGTGGACTGGCGCATTACGACTCTATCTCTGAAGAGAACGTCGTGGCGCTTTGTGACGTGAACGAAAACCGTTTCGCCGATGCCCTCAAGCGTTTCCCCAACGCCAAGACCTACACGGACTGGCGCAAGTGCCTAGAGCAAAAAGACATCGACGCCGTGGTCATCTGCACCGCCGATCACACCCATGCCTTTATTGCCAACTGGGCAATCAACCGCGATATGCATGTGTATTGCGAAAAACCACTCGCTATCAGTGTGGAAGAAGCGCGGACCGTGCGCGCCAACTGGCTAACGAAGAAAGGCAAGCTCGCCACTCAAGTCGGCATGCAACGTCATGCCGGTCTTAATTTTAACCGCGTTAGTGAACTGATCCGTGATGGTGCGATCGGCGATCTCCAAGCTGCGTATGCGTGGGGCAATCGCCAGATTCGGCGCGATGGTTACCTGATCGGCGACGGGGCGCCTCCGGCAGGGTTCAACTATGACCTATGGCTCGGCCCCTCTCCCTACCATCCATACAACCCCGGTTATTTCTCCGGCGGTGCTGGGGCAAACTGTCTGTCGTGGAATATGTTCTGGGACTTCGGTGCTGGACAAATCGGCGACATGGGAAGCCACACCATGGATCTTCTCTGGAACGCTGTTGATGCCAAACTGCCAACCTCTGCGGAAGCAAAGGGTGAGAAGTTCAACCCTGATGTCACACCCGTCGAATGCGAGTCGCATTTCGAGCATCCCGCCAACGACTGGCGGGGTCCTATCACCGTGAGTTGGTATCAGGGTGGAGCGATGCCGAGATCACCTAAGCCTTCCATCGATCTGACCAAGATTGGTCATGGCGCGATGTTCAAAGGCTCCAAGGGTTTCCTTATCTCCGATTTCGATTCCCGCATGATCATTCCGTTCGGCGACAATGCCGACATGAGTTACTACAAGCCACGCACCACTGAAACACTGCTACCCCCTGTGGGCCACTTCCAGAAACAGTGGTTCGATGCTTGTAAAAACCCCAGTGCCAAGACTGCTTGCGACTTCGAATACAGCGCCAACATGATCGAGCAAATGCTACTCGGTCTCGTAGCCTACCGCGTCGGCAAAAAGATATCGTATGATGGAGCCACCGGAAAAGTCACCGATTGCCCCGAAGCCAATGAGTTCCTCAGTCGCAAATACCGCGATGGGTGGACGCTCAATGGTTAAGAAATAAAAAACCGCTTTTGCTGAAACCACCGCTCTGATCGAGCGGTGGTTTTTTGTGCAGAATGATCACAGAAAATTCTGCACCGTATAACCATAGGGGCCGATGCGCAGTTTGTTGCCATCATGCATGAGGATGAGTTCATGGCGTTTTGATTTGGCTCCACCAAGACGGGCGATCATGTTGGCCTCAACCGGTTCCATCCAGAACAGACCAGCAATAACATGGATGCGAGCTACGGGACGGGTATTGGTTTCGGCGCGAAACCAAGGACGCCCTGATTTGGAAAAATGCAGGCCAACATCACTGAAAATCATTGCGGCCTCACAGAGAAACACCCCACTGCCGCCGGCACTAATAATGAGAGCGCCTTTCATGGGTGTGACATCAGGTTTTGGCCAGTCACGAATCTCACGTCCTGATTTGTAATCACTGGCTACATACCGCGCATCCATCGGATAAAGTCCGGCAAGCATGAAGGAATCCGAGGCGTGTACTTCCAATTTCTCATGAATGATCGCACCTTCATAAAGACTGGGATTTACGGCCCCATTTTCTTCAATAATGAGTCTTCCATCGCGCAATTGGAGACGGGTTTGCGCACGACTGATCCGGCGGGAACGGCCATCGTTCACATTGGAACGTGGTCGAAACTGAGCAATGAAATCAGCCTCAGCTGCCGAACGTCCCATCGTCAGCCATTCATCATTCACTAAAGTAAAAACAGGCGCGTCCTCACTGTCAGGCAACAAGCGCAACCGTTTGATCGGAAGCATTGTAGCTGCCATTTCCCGATCAGCAGGAAGCACAAGCAAGGGCGCTGACCCCGAAGCGGTAGAGGAGGTTTGTCGCACCGCCGGAACCGTGAAACGCACGGTGACGGCGTCGGCGCTGATAACTTGACGATCTTCTGATGACATCGTTTCGGTAAGTGTACGCATTTTTTCTGCTGGAGTCACGCCATCGAACGCAGTAAAAAGCTGGTTCATAAATATCCTCGCTCCACTGTATTCCATCCGATCTTCATTGGTCAACGCCCTACGTAGAACGGCATTCTGACCAGTCGCCAGTTGTGAAATAGATTGGTAAAGGACATTACCACCGCGCAGCGATTGTGGATGCCCCAAGAACTCGCAACATAATGCTGCGAGAGGCTTTACATAATCGCGCGCTTCAACAGGTGCGACGACATTGCTTTCATCAAAGATCGGCACATCAGGCACCGCAACGCGAGGCAGCCCAATGCGTCCATCAAGATAAAGGTGCGCCATATCGATGGGCAATCTCGGCCAGCCTTGCAAAGCAGCCGATTCACAGGCTTCCGTAAGCATTCGGAGAAAGGCCTCAGCCTCATCAATGCTCAATGATTTTCGTTGTTGAAGGAGTTCGCGAAGTGTCTGCTCACCGGGCATTTCAGAAATGACCAGTTGATAATCTGGTTGGATGTCCGCCTCGATGACTCGACACAACAATGCCACTGGCGGCTTAGTCATGATTTCAATGAGACGCTGCTGTTTCAGAAGAGACTCAGGACTCATCGGTTGCTCTGGCACGCAATAGCTTAATATCCAACGCTCACTCGTTGATGCCGGATTCTGCAACACAAAACGCTGGTGCGACTCCAACCATGCAGGAAGGCGACCGATAATTTGATAACGCTGACCAAGGATCTCTTCGAGGTTCATGAGAAGGGGGCGCAGCATAAACACGATGCGGTGCCTTGTCGAGGCTCCATGAATGATCGCAACAGCTCTAAGGATTTTGTGATTTCATGCAGCCATTTCGTATTTTTTATGTTACGATCTTGAATTGCATAGTAAAAAATTTATGAGCTCTGTTATCATGCCCTCGATCCTTAACGCTTCACTTCAAGTCATTAAACATCGCCTGATCATGGCTTTTATGTGTTTTGGAATACCCCTTCTCGCGCAAGAAACACCTGTTGAAATCAAAGGTAAGGCGACTGATTTTCATTTGAAAGCCCCGAACGCAAAAGAGGTGACGTTACGAGGACAATGGACCAAAGAACCGATCGTACTGACACGAGATCCTCAAGGCACTTGGAACTCTACAGTGCTCACGGTTCCTCCTGGTGTCTGGGAGTACAGCTTTGTGGTCGATGGACTTTCTATTTCAGATCCAAAGAATCCAGCGCTCAAACCTATGCGTGAGCCCACGGTTAGTATTCTCCACATTCCCGGAACTCCGCCCAATCCTTGGGATTTTCAAGCCGTCCCTCACGGTACGGTGCATCAACACACCTATCTCTCCAAGGTCTTAGGCCGAGAACGAACGCTCTGCGTTTACACCCCACCCGGATACGAAGCTGATAAAGAAAGAATCTACCCACTGCTCGTGTTGCAACATGGCTCTGGTGATAACGAGCAAACTTGGATTGCGCACGGCAAAGCGCATTGGATTTTGGACAATCTCATCGCCGCCAACAAAGCACGCCCCATGGTTATCATGATGATCGACGGACATCCCATGGGATCTGTTCCAAGAGACTCGCTTGCTGACAAGAAGGTCATGGCCATGGAAGCTTTCCAACGAGAGTTGTTGGAAGATGCGACGCCCATCGTCGAAACACTCTACCGCGTGGAAAGAGAGCCTAAAAACCGGGCAATCGCCGGCTTAAGCATGGGTGGGGGCCAATCTTTAAGTGTGGGGATATCTAATCTAAATCGCTTTTCTTGGATCGGTGCTTTTAGCGCGGCACCTCCTGAAAGTAATCGCGTCGATCCCATCATTGCCGATGCCACTGCCATGAATGGAAAAATAAGCCTTCTCTGGATTGCCGTGGGCAAAGAGGACTTTCTTCGTGAAAAGAACGAGACCTTTGTTGCGCAGTTAAACAAGGCGGGAATCAAACATGAATGGCTGCTCACTGAGGGTGGACACTCCTGGCCCGTGTGGCGGCAGTATCTCACGGAATTTCTGCCGAAGCTGTTTCTGAAAACTCAGCCGTGAGTCTGGCTCGGTGAGAATCCGCCGTTTGCGTGGGATGATGCAAGGATGAAGGTGGCAAAGTAACTTCCCCTTTTGCAGAATATTCTGTCCAAAAGACTGACGCAGGGACTTGCTCTTTTGACCACTCAAAACGCACCCCCCCCCATGTCTGACTCCCCTTTTTTCAATCGCCGTCACTTTCTTCACGCCGCCATGGCGGGTGTTATCACCAGTCCAGCACTGGCAAAAAGCGCGGAGACAAAAGCTGCAACGGCCGCGATATCACCGGACTTGTTTGCGGAGCCCGGTATGAATCTCCCTTTAGTAAATGATGTCGATGTCATTGTCTGTGGCGCAGGTCCCGCTGGAGTATCCGCCGCGATCACTGCTGCGAGAGCGGGTGCTTCGGTACGATTGTTTGAATGGCGGGGATGTCTTGGTGGTGTTTGGACTGCGGGACTCTTGGGATATCTGCTCGATTTCGATAAGCCGGGTTTCGCCAAAGAGCTTAGCCACAAACTGCATGAACGGGGTGCCCGTCGCGGCACCAGCGAGAAAAGTATCTGCTATGAACCCGAGGGCATGAAACTTTTACTGGAAGACCTCTGTGTCGAGGCAGGAGTGAAGTTTCAATTTCATACACGCGTGGCTGCCGCCTATGTCGTGGGCAAAAGACTGACCACCATCATTACGGAATCCAAATCCGGCCGTCAGGCATGGCGTGCACCGGTTTTTATCGACGCCACGGGTGATGGCGATCTCGGCAGTTTCGCAGGCTGCGCATGGGAAATTGGCGAAGCTATAGATTGTCCCTGTCAGCCAATGTCGCTCAATGCCTTGCTGGTTTGCAAGGACGCTGCTGCTCTTGAATCTTTCATCCACGCTTCTGACCCAAGTAAGAAGGATGGGTTAGCCAAGGATGCATTTCTCAATGAGATTAAGCGTGCCGGATTTTTCCCCTCCTACAGCAAGCCCACACTCTTTCAGGTACGAGATAACCTGCTGCTGGTGATGATGAATCACGAGTATGGCATCAAACCCTTCGACGCCGCCCAAGTCACTGAGGCTACCGTGCGCGCGCGTGGTGAACTCAACAAGATCGTCAATGGCTTGCGTAAACTCGGCGGTCCCTGGGAAGGCATTCAAATCGCCGCCACTGCCGAACAAATAGGCGTGCGCGATGGACGCCGCATCGCGGGTCGTTACACCGTGAACAAGGACGATGTCGTCTCAGGCGTCGTGCATCCTGATGCTGTGGTGAAACCAACTTTTGGGGTGGACATTCATGCGTTGAGTGCTGAGCACAATAAAACGGCTGGTTACAGCAATGCCGGGATCAAGGTGAAGCCTTACGACATTCCGCTCCGCGCCCTGATCGCCAAAGATGTCGATGGCCTCATGATGGCCGGACGCTGCATCAGCGGCGATTTCATTGCCCATGCGAGCTATCGTGTCACCGGCAACTCTGTCGCCATGGGCGAAGCCGCCGGTGCCGTAGCCGCCATCGCTGCCACCAGTAAACGTCTGCCCCATGAGGTGCCCTGGAGCGAGGCGGTCGCGAAGCTGGAGAAGATCAGAGTGACTGTGTAACGAAAACTCAAATCTCCACGTCGTCGGTGGACTACCTGAAATTGACCGCGTAGCGGTCGCGGACGGTAGCCGTGGGTTTCAACCCACGGTTGTGATCAGAAGAACATCCGTGTCACGTCGTGACACCGGAGAATTCGAATCACACTGAAAGCGTATCATCTCGCACCACTCTCCTTTGTCGCTACGCGACAAGCGCAATGGGTCGACTAACCGTGGGTTTAACCCCACGGCTACTTCCCAGGCCACTACGCGGTCATGATGGATGGCCGCAAAACTTATTTATTCCGCGGCGGCCCCTTGGGTGCGTCTTTCGACTTGCTCTTGTCTTGTGCAGGTCTCCGGTCACGATTGCCGCGCGGTTTTTCGCCGCCCTTGGTTTTTCCCTTATCGTTGCCTTTGTCACGACGTTGCTGCTCTCTTCCCCTGTCCTGGCGCGGTTCTGATTTGCGGGCTTCCCTCGCGGCTGCGATGCCGGGTTTTTCCACTAGAGTGAAATCCACGTGTTTCTTGAAGCTGTCCACGGTGTAAACATTCA
>VFKY01000393.1 GCA_009885275.1 Verrucomicrobiota bacterium
GGCTGAGGCAACATGGGCGCGACTTCTCTGAGCGGATATACACAATGCAGTAAATGGGCTTGAATGATACCATCACGCGTATCGTTATCAAATGGGCGTCGCAAACTCAATGCCTGATAAAAAATACAGCCCAAAGCATAAAGGTCTGTGCGCGAGTCCAAGAATTCCTGGCGTAATTGCTCTGGAGACATGTAATGCACTGCTTCGCCATTTTTTGAGGGCTGGAAAGTTGGATATGGCAAGCTGAAATCCACCAACTTCACATGCAACCCACCGTCCTGAAGACGCGCGACTTTAATATTCTCAGGCTTCAAATCGAGATGCAGGATGCCACGCTTATGCGCAACATTAATCGCTTCCATACACTGAACCGACAAGGCCTCAAAATCCTGCAAACCAAAAGCGGCAGTGTTGATATAGTCCTGAAGGTTACTACCTTCCGCCAATTCCATGACCATAAAAAATCCAACGTCATCACTGCTTGAGTCAAAGATGGTAGCAATGCAGGGATGCTGCAAAGTAGTCAGCAAGGAAACCCCCATTTTAATATCGCTGATCATTTCCGCCGAGGATGCTTCCTCATGGCTCATGAGTCTCTTGATGGCAACATAGCGATTCAGTTGAGTGTCGTAGGCTTTGTATACCACGCCACTGCCGCCAAGTTGTTCAATTATTTTATATCGTTGCATTATCAATTTATTCTATCGCAAATTATTCTAGCGTTCTCAGCAGTTACTTGCCAAGCAATATTACAACTATCTCCATCACGCTCTTTTTCTAATTTCATCAAGTGCCCAATTCGCATGCTCAGAAATTAGAGGGTGCGTATCCTGCGCTGCAATTTCAAGTGCAGGTAAATCATCATCTGTGCCAATATTTCCCAATACCACGCAGACATTGCGTAGAAAAGCAGGGCGCTTTATACGCTTAATGGGCGATCCAGCAAATAATACACGGAACGCATCATCAGTTAGCTTAAGCATGTCCCGTAATTTCATATCAAACACTGCGTCACGGGCTTGAAAGGCGGCCTCATGGGAAACCTGAGCAAATTTGTTCCAAGGACAAACGACTAGACACTCATCACATCCGTATAGTCTGTCACCAATGGCTTTTCGATATTCCAATGGGATACTGCTCTTACTTTCTATGGTGAGATAAGAAATGCACTTGCGTGCATCCATGCGACGCGGCGCAGTTATTGCCTGCGTTGGACATGCGATCATACATCGGGTGCATGTGCCGCAATGATCACGCGCTGGCGCATCAGGCTTCAACTCTAGGGTAGTTAGTATTTCTGCCAGAAAGAACCAAGTCCCCAGCGAGCGATGGATCTGCATCGTGCTTTTCCCATTCCATCCCAGTCCCGACTCACTGGCAAAGTCCCGCTCCAAGACAGGGCCTGTATCTACGTAATACCGCTGAGTGCCACCACGAGATACAAGATACGCATTCACTGCTTCCAGCTTTTTCTCAATCACCGCGTGATAATCATCGTTCCAAGCATAACGAGCGATCCGACCTTCCAACTGAACGTCGCTAGCAATATCACCCTGAAAGTAATTTAATGCGAAAACCACCATGGACATTGCCCCAGGTAGCACTATTCGAGGATCTGTGCGGCGTTCCGTATTTTTTGCCATCCACGCCATGTCGCCATACTTACCATCAACGACCCATTGCTCAAAAATTTCTCGATGCGCAGCAGGCAGCGCAGCTGCAATACGACAATCACTGAATCCCAATTCAAGAGCTAGGGATCGAAGTTCTGTTTCAATAGCTACCATCGATCATCACTAATTTTGAAAATGGACACGCGCACTTTCAGCAATACCATAAGCGACATCCTGTGGGGACAAGTCATCCGTCGTGATGCGTAAATCACAAGCCTCTTGATACATCTCTTTTCTTGCCGCTAGTAATTGAGTCAGCGTACCCGCGGGATCATTGTTTTGAAGCAGCGGTCGATCATTATTATAAGATGTTCGATGAAGCAATGTCTTGGGATTAGCATTCAACCAAACCACATAGCCAAGTTGCTGGAGCATTGGGATATTCTCTGACTGTGTTACGATACCACCGCCAGTCGCTATCACTATATTTTGTTTACCAAGAAGAGAGCGTAAAGCTTCCGTCTCCCTTTTTCTAAAGCCCGCCTCGCCTTCACTCGCAAAAATTTCAGGGATGCTTTTTCCTGAGCTGTCTATAATAATGCTGTCGGTATCAGCAAAACCAAACCCTAGTTTTTGCGCAACCATCCGCCCCACGGAAGATTTTCCGCTGCCCATGAGCCCAATCAAAATTACATTTATACCTCGCTTTGTTGTGTCAACATTGATGAGCGCCGTGATGGATGGGACTAGTTTTTTATCGTGCGCCAGTGCATCAAAGTAACTTGGATACTTAAGCTCAAAGCCCGTTGCTAAGAGTTTAGTGTTGGCTACTCGCTTGTGAGTCCATGCTCTTTTGCGATCCGTATTCGGCGCGGAGATCGGAGGCATCGGCCTGCTGAATTTCACGGAAAGATGCTCAAAACATTCCTGTTGAGTTATCGACTTACTATCTACCACATTAAAAATGCCTTCGTGCTCTTTCAATATCAGATGCACCAATGAAGCAGCGGCATCTTCACGATGTATTTGATTGAGATAGCGCCCCTGCCCTTCATTGCCCTCTATGGTCGCCTTACCCTCCAGAAAATTCTTCAAAACAAAGGAACGGCCTATCCCATAGATACCGGCCAAACGGGCGACACAGCCACCCGATTGCAACACAAAATCCTCCGTCTCACGCAAAATCGCTCCAGTTTCGCGATCGGGATTAGCGGAGCTATCTTCCGTCACCCATGAGCCATCTGTCTGCGGATATACGCTAGTACTGCTCGTAAAAACAATTTTTGAATGTGGAAAAACCTGTCGCAAATGACTGCACCCTTGAAGGTAAACCTGACGATACGCCTCCGCTCCTCCCCTGCTTGAAGAGGCGCAGTGCAGAATTGATGTCGGACTGATAGAAATGGTATCTGCGAGATGCTGAACGCTTAAGGAGTCACTGATATTGCAAGTGTGCACGGCATAGGATTTAACCAAGCCAAGACGATAAGCTGAAGTTGCTGAGTGCGTCACACCTATCACCACATGTCCTTCGTCGTGCAGCAGGTCTGCCAC
>VFKY01000203.1 GCA_009885275.1 Verrucomicrobiota bacterium
ATGGGACGCTGGTATCTGCGTGCGCTGGAACAAGAATCACGAGATGCTGGTGATGATCTTTTTGTCGCTACTGAGAGTCCACAGGTAACCACTGATGCCACGCCTCACACTGAAGGTGTCATCATCTATGTCCACCCCAGCTTGGAGCGGCTTCGAGTCCTGATCGCTTCCTCCCGCGCTCGCCTTGCCGAACTGGAAGCGGCTTACACGTCTGAGAAGAATCACGTTTCCGCCCTCCAAGCCAGAATCTTCCGGCGCTTGCGTGAGCATTTTCAGATGCGTGACGTGCTGCGACTGGTGGTGAGCTATCGCCAGACCTTCCTCGATACCCTGCTCCGTGAAGGTGAGGAAGAAGCGGAACGGGTTCGCGAGGAATATCAACAGGCCGATGCCCGCACCCAGCGGGAATATGAGGACACCGGAGCGGCGATGGAATCCAAACGTCGTCTCTCCGACGATGAGGAAACCGAACTGAAGATACTTTGGCGTAAGCTCGTGAAGTTCTTTCATCCTGACCGCTTCGCTGATGATCCTGAGAAACTGGAGACCTACACCAAGCTAACGGCAGCCATAAATGCCGCGAAAGATAGCGGTGATCTGGAGACGCTGCGACAGATTGCGGACGATCCTGCTGGCTATGTCATGCGTCACGGCTGGACGGCGATTGACCTCGGCGACACTGATGAGCTTGAACAACTGCAAAAGCTCTTCAACAGTCTCGAAGCTGAAATCATCAACGTCATCGAAGCCACCGATGCCCTCAAGGAAAGTCCCGACTACGAGCTATATCAGATCACCGAGCAGAAGCCTGAAGTATTGGAGCGCGTCATCGAGCAACAGATAGAGAGCATCAGTGAAGAACTGACGAAACTTCAATCACAGGCAGAACGACTCGAGAAAGAGATCGTGGAGTTGAGCGGAGCGGAGACGGGTTCGGAGATCAAATCAGAGACATAAGACACAAGACTGTAAGACAAAAGACGGGAATCGCGCGGTAGGAATTTAGCATGGCTCCGTCCTTCCCTGTTTACATTTGGTGGAAGCATAAGGAGAACGCACTTCCAAGTGTGCTGAGGCGTTACACGATCTTAGCGTGTCTATTGGCACGATCTGCCAACAAGAGCAAAGCGACGAGGGCGGCGCTTCTACTCTAGTTAAGCGACGAGGGCGGCGTATCTACTCTGGGTTTGATCGATACCGACAATGCGGACGCTTTTTTTGTTTTGTCCTCTTGTCGCATGAAAGAATATCGCTAGCATTTGATTTGTGCGAAATATCCCCAGTGCATTTCAACTCAATACTCTTTGGACCACCATCACGGCAGTCTGTTTTGCTGTGCTGGCCTACCTGCTGGTAAAGTTGATCTTTCTGATCACCGATATCGTCTCCTTTTTGCAACCCCTTCTCATCCCTTTCGCCATTGCCGGGGTTCTGGCTTACCTTTTGGAGCCCGTTGTCGCCCAGCTTGTAAAATGGAGAGTCAAACGTCAGCGCGCAGTGCTTCTGGTCTTCAGCCTGTTTACGGCATTGCTAGTGGGCATCTCCTTTATCATCATTCCAGCATTTGTGCAGCAGAGTGCCGATCTTTATAAGCTCTTCCCCGGCTATGCCAAGACAGTCAGCGGAGGTGTAACCAAGTATGCCAATGATTTAAACACGCGCATGCATAAGGATTTCGGAATCGACTTCTTGCGTTGGAATTTGCATCCGAACGGAAATGTCACGGTGCCGGAAGTTGTTCCCCCCACCACACCTGTCGTGGAGCCCACCAACACCTTGCCGCCAGCGATCGCAAAGCCTCCCACGTCTTTGGAGAATCTTACCCTGTTTCCTTCCGTGGCCGATGCCGCCAAGCGCAAACTGGAGGAGGCAGAGGAGGCCAACGTCAATTTCACCTTGCAGGATCTGATCTCCGGCGATTTCATCAAAAATGCCATCCCGGTACTTGGAGCCAAACTCTGGCGCTTCATCACCAGCAGTCTCGGGGGATTCCTCGGGGTCTTCGGGTTTCTCCTCTCGATGATCATCGTTCCTCTGTATCTATATTACTTTCTTACCGAAGGGCCGAAAATTACTCAGAGTTGGTCAAACTATCTGCCCATTCGTGCTTCCAAGTTTAAGGATGAAGTGGTGGGCACCCTGACCGAGATTAACCGATACCTCATCGCCTTTTTCCGTGGTCAACTGGTGGTTAGCCTGATCAATGGGATCGCCACTGGCATCGGTCTTGAAATTGTGCGTCTGGACTTCGGGTGGCTGATTGGCTTAAGCCTCTGTGTCCTTGGTATCATGCCGTATCTGGGCATTGCCTTGTGCTGGATTCCTGCGGTAATTATTGCTTCTGTGCAAGGCAGTAGTTACCTGATCTCGGCTGACAGTCCTTGGTGGGTATTCCCATTAGTGGTTACGGCCATCTTTGCGGTAGTGCAGCAGGTTGACGGGCTTTTCATCACACCGAAGATTGTGGGGGAATCCGTGGGATTGCATCCCATGACAGTTATCTTTTCGGTGTTTGCATGGTCGTTGGTGATGGGGGGCTTACTGGGTGCTATTCTCGCAGTGCCCATGACAGCAGCACTCAAGGTGCTCTTCCAGCGTTACATCTGGCAACGGGCCGTGCAGCAGACCTTGGGCACCTCCTAAATACTCAGTTTGCGAAGAAATACCGCAGTTGCTGAAAAAAACAAACTAACGCTCGCGTTCGGGACGTTGTCTTATTAGCTTTTCCGAATTGCCACATGGAATCTATTACCTCCCCCCCACCCTCAAAAGTTACTTCCGTCACGCCTGAAGATATTCATGCTGCTTCAGCGTGGGTAAAACCGCTCAGACAAGAAATTGCCCGAGTCCTCGTTGGACAAAACGAACTGGTCGATCGCCTCTTGGTTGCTCTGCTCACCAACGGACACGTTTTACTGGAAGGTGTACCGGGACTGGCTAAAACTCTGACCGTGCGAACTCTCGCATCTTGTCTTCATGCTCGATTCCAGCGCATTCAATTCACGCCCGATCTTTTGCCCGCTGATGTCGTGGGCACCATGATTTATAATCCCCGAGAAGGAACCTTCAGTCCCCGTCTCGGGCCTGTGTTTGCCAATCTCGTGCTCGCCGATGAAATTAACCGTGCCCCTGCCAAGGTTCAAAGCGCTCTCTTGGAAGCCATGCAGGAGCGTCAAGTGACGATTGGTGACACCACTTATCCGTTGCCGACACCCTTCGTAGTGCTTGCGACGCAAAACCCTATCGATCAAGAGGGAACTTACACCCTACCAGAAGCACAGTTGGATCGGTTTTTACTCAAAGTCCGTGTGGACTACCCCACTCCTGCGGAAGAACGCCTAGTGTTGGATCGCATGGCAACCTCAAACCCTAATCTTGAGGTGACTCCGGTGATTGAGATTGCCGAAATCTCCAAGAGCCGCTCGCTGGTAAATGCGATTCATCTGCATGATAAAGTGAAGGATTATATCGTCTCTCTGATTCATGCGACTCGACACCCAGAGGTTGTGGCCTCACATCTCAAAAATCTAATTCGTTGCGGTGCTTCACCTCGTGGCACCATCAATCTTGCGCTGGCCGCCAAAGCCAATGCATTTCTTGAGGGACGAGATTATGCAACACCGAACGACGTTAAAACTCTGGCCACAGACATCTTGCGCCACCGTATTTTGCTCTCCTACGAAGCAGAAGCAGAGGGTGTGACCACTGAGGACATCATCACGCAATTACTGGATAAACTACCCGTTCCGTGATTCCAATCACCAACAACGAAGAGCGAATAACGCGCATCTTAAAAAGGGTGCGGCGCATTGAATTGATTACCCGTGGGTTGGTGAAGGAATCTCTAGGAGGGGCTTATCACAGTCGGTTCAAGGGACAAGGCATCGAATTCGATGATTTTCGGGAGTATCAGCCTGGTGATGATGTTCGCTTCATCGATTGGAATGTCACCGCACGCATGAATGAACCGTTCATCCGCAAGTATATCGAAGAACGAGAAATGTCAGTCCTACTGCTTGTCGATGTAAGTCGCTCTGGCGACTATGGCAGCGGAGAAGATAGCAAGCGCGAACGTGCTGCGGAGATTGCGGCCGTCTTTGCTTTCAGTGCTTTACAAAATCAGGATAAAGTTGGGCTAGTCATGTTCACCAACGAAGTGGAGTTCTATCTCCCCGCTCGTAAGGGATCGGCACAAGCACTGCGTATTGTTCGTGAAATACTCAACTATCAACCTCGGCGTCGAGGCACCGCTATAGAGCCCGCTCTTGAGCTTGCGATGAATCGCTTACCACATCGCGCACTGGTGTTTCTCATCTCAGACTTCATGACGCAGTCCCCAATGAACCAATGGGAAAAGTCACTCCGCGCCACCGCTTCCAAACATGATGTTGTAGCGGTGCAAGTGCTAGATCCACGGGAGCTGGAACTTCCCAATGTAGGACGTGTATGCTTGGAAGATCCTGAAACCATGGAGCAGCTCATGATCAATACCTCTCTTCCTCATGTGCGAGCATCGTATTTGAATCGAGTCCAAAAAATGAATGACGAACTCCGCCTCACCCTTCGACGTAATAAGGTGGAATGCGTCTCCATCCAAACGGACACAGATTATCTCCCGGCTTTGAGAGCTTACTTTCGTTCCCGTAAACGCCGTTGATTATGAACGACTCTCCTCACAGGCCGGAATACTCCCTGCATCATGTTTTGCATTTTGCATGGAAGACTCTGCTCTGGCGATTCAGCGTAGCCATATTGCTCTTGTTTAGTTTTGTTTCCCAAACGTGGTCACAACTATCCGCCGGGGCTCCTGATGAAGCACCCAAACTTACGCCCTTGCCTCATCCGGAAATTGCCAAAACAGTGATGCTGGAATCCGGAGTTTCCCCATGGATCATCGTGCTGGCTGTATTTGGATTACTCGCTCTGGCTACTCTTTTTATATGGCTCCTTTTTCGCAAGAAAATTGCCGTACCCCCTATCTCTCCGCCACCTTTAAAATATGCGTTGGAAAGGTTAGAAAAACTCCGCTCTCAAGTAGATCAAATACCCCCATCAGAAGCAGCTCATCAAGTTTCCCTTATATTAAGAGACTATCAAATGGGGAGATATTCACTGCCTGCGCCATATCGAACTAGTGAAGAACTTTACGGCGTAAAGTCACTGGTTCACCGGGAGGAAATGCAGCAACGGTTTGCACCAATTTCAGCCATCTATGACCGACTGGAGTTCGCTCCATTGGCAACAACAAAGGCTGACATCCTTAGTTTGATTGAGAGTGCCATTCAAGCCTTGCACGAGGAAAAACGCTATCAATCACCTCATTATAAAATTACAAAACCATCGCCCCCCTTATCGATGGAGCCCACGGCATAAATTTTCATGAGCATCCCCTTCTTCCCTGATCATCAACTGGCAAATCCATGGTGGCTCCTGCTGCTATTGACTTTGCCAATGTTTGCATGGTTGCGTGGTCGGATCGGTGCCTCGCCAGCGATGGCATTCCCCGCTGTCAAACTGTTACAAAATCTTGGCAGCTCAAGACGGAACCGTTCGGGTGCTTTGTTTGCTAATCTTCTCTACCTCAGTCTTGTTTTTGCGATCATCGCTCTTGCCAGACCTCAACGGATTATCTCAAGCGATGAAATAAAATCAGAGGGTATTGCCATCGTCGTAGCCTGTGATGTTTCACTGTCCATGTTGATTCAGGATTTCTATATCGGCGGACAACAGGTGAACAGACTCACTGCGGCTAAACGTGTGATCACGGATTTCATCAAAGGACGTCCCAACGACCGTATCGGCATCGTAGCTTTTGCGGGTGCCCCCTATAATCCATGCCCGCCAACGCTCGATCATGAATGGTTACTCAAGAACATGGATCGCATTCAAACTGGCATCATGGAGGATGGGACAGCCATTGGCTCTGGCATCGCTGCTGCGGCTCGTCGGCTTGATCAACAAAAGATCAAAAGTAAGGTGCTGGTATTACTTACAGATGGCGCAAACAACTCTGGAAAACTAAGCCCCCAAGATGCGGCACGTCTGGCGGCCACCTTGGGCGTTCGTATCTATACAGTGGCCATCGGGACACCTGGGATGCACTTGATCCAACTGCCTAATGGACAGACTATCAACTCTGGCCGTCAGGAATTTGATACAGATACGCTGGAGGAGATTGCCAAGATCGGCAGCGGCAATTTTTACAAAGCCGAAGATCTATCCACGCTTGAAGGGATCTTTAAAACTATCGATGAACTAGAGAAGACTGAAATTCAACACCGAAAAATCGTACAAGCAGATGATAAATTTTATTGGTTCCTTCTGATTGCAGCTTTGTTATGCTCAGGACATCTCCTTTGGAGACAAACCATTGGACGAACCGCCCCCGCTATCGCGTAATCTATACTGCCAATGAACTTTGCCGCCCCCAGTTTTGCTTATTTGCTATTTGCGCTCCCTGTTATCGCACTGCTAAAAATATGGGCAGATGTGCGAGCACAAAAAACATTGGCGGCTTTTGCCTCATCTGAACGGCTACGTAATTCACTGCTTGGGGGAGCTTCCGTATTTTGGTCGAGCCTTCACTTCGGACTACAATTGCTCGGTCTGGCTCTTTTTATCATCGCACTAACACGCCCACAGATAGGAGCTGAGGAACGAGTGGAGGAACAGACAGGACGCAATATTATCATCGCCATCGACACCTCCAAATCCATGCTTGCTGATGATGTGAAACCCAACCGCCTTTCCCGCGCCAAGCTAGCCGCTCAGGATCTACTTGAAAAACTCCCAGGAGATCGCGTTGGGTTGATTGCTTTTGCGGGAAGATCGTTTTTACAAGCACCTCTAACGACCGATCATGAGGCCGTGATTGAATCTATCCAGGCGCTTGATCATACAACGATTCCGCGCGGTGGAAGCAGCCTGGCTACCGCCATTGAGTTAGCACTCGAAACCATCAAAGCTGTACCCGGTAAAGAGCACGGCATGATTGTTTTTAGTGATGGTGAGGAAACCGATGCAAGGACACTTACTGCAGCCAAAGAAGCGGCCGATAAGCAGCTTCTGATCCTACCCGTTGGAATGGGTACAAGTGAGGGAGCATTGATCCCCAATCCTGATCCACAAAATCAAAGTGACTATGTGCGCGACGAAAAAGGCAATGTGGTAATGTCTCGCCTCGAATCAGGTATGTTACAGGAAGTAGCCCGCATCACTGGTGGAGAGTACATAGAACTCGCATCACAAGCGCTCACGCAGAACACGGTTAATCGTATTCTATCCAGTTTAGACAAACAAAAATCCGAGAGCCGCAAGGATTCCAGGCCCATTGAACGCTACCAGTGGCCCTTGTCCGCAGGTATTGCCTGCCTCATGATGTCTTTGTTTATGCGTCCCTCATCAAGAAAAATAGCACGGGTTTCAGCAGCGCTTCCGATAGATCCACTTGCCACAGTGCATCATCAACAACGGCCCGTGGTGGCGATACTGCTATTGTTCATTATCACTTCCTCCATGAGTCAACTTCAGGCTGAAATGAAGGAAGAAGCCTGGGTAAAAGATTACAGTCGATACTACAAGAAAGATGAAATCCCCGCATCATTCCCTGACCTTGTTTATGGCGTTGGTTCCGCTTTGTTCGAGAAGAAGGATTACGAATCTGCCGTGAAAGCGTTTAGTGAAGCCCTAAAATCCAAGGATGTGGAAGTGCAAAAGCGAGCACAACGTGCGCTAGCAACAACGCTCTATAATAAAGGTGATGAAATTTTGGCTAAGCAACCAGAGCAAACCATTAAAACATGGACTGATGCACGGGATCATTTTGATTCCGCTTTAAAGCTTTCAAACAGTGATAGGGAGCTTCAAGAAAATCGCGATTTCATTCAAAAACGTCTTGATGAACTGAAAGAACAACAGAAGCAAAAGCAGGAACAAAAGGACAAGCAGAAACAAAAAGGCAAGGGCAAGGGCGAGGGCAAACCTGAAGAAGGCGAAGGCGAAGAGAATCAAGAACAGGAGCAAAAACCTCGCGATGGAGACAAATCTAAGGAGACCGATGCTCTACAAAAGAAAGAAGACGGAACGCTGCCGGAGGGAGAATTGCGCGCTGGTGAAGCAGGTAAAGAGGGTGAGAAAGAAGCGCAACAAGCTTCTGCCGATCAGGATAAGCGCAATGACCAGACTGGATTCTCCCCTCAAGAAGCTCGCTCGCAGCTAAGAAATTATGCTGACGATCAGAAGTCCGTGCAGTTTCTTATGCGCCGTGAAAAACCATTGGGAGGCAAGGATTACTAATTCAATGATACAAAAATATCTCCATCAATTCCAAAGCACCAGAACAGGTCTCCGATTAGTGGTTTTGTCATGCGTTTCATTACTGTCCATGACTTGTGCTTTGGCGGCACCACAACTCTCAGCTTCGCTTGAACCTTCAGAAATTCGCCCTGGAAGCTACACCACTTTATCCATCTCCATTGAGGGGGGACAACCTGATAGCCTATCAACTATACTGCTGCCTGCCGGAGTGGAGTTAGCCAGCGCTTCACCAAGCTTTAGCAATCAAACCAACATCATCAACGGCAACATTAAGCGCTCGGCCATCATTACCTGGCAACTCATGAGCAACACGCCCGGTGAATATGTAATTGCTCCTCAGGAAATACATATCGAAGGAAAACCCTATAAGACTAATGAGACGCGTCTCGTGGTAAAAGAAAATGCCAGCGGCGCACCTTCATCACAACTTGATCCACTCATGACTTTGGAAGCAGAGAAAAGAGAGTTCTATGTTGGGGAGGTTGTCCCCATCACTGTAAATTTATATCTCCATCGTCGCACTCTCTTGCGTCGTGTTGGATTGATTGAATTGCCCAAGGATAATTTTGCCATTCAACGCTTTCCCCTTCAAGCAGATGAGAACGCTGTGATGATGGGAGGCATACCCTATCGCGCTCTTGCCTTTCAAAGCACCCTATCGGCGCTGAAACCAGGTAAATACAAACTCGGACCCGCTACAAGTGAGCTCATTTTGGATGTGCCACTCACAGATAGTCGCTCGCAACACCCTTTCTTTAATCAGACGGAATCCCGCAAAGTGAAACCAACATGCAATGAAATTGATGTGACGGTATTACCTTTGCCCACCGAGAATCGTCCAAAAAACTTCAGCGGAGTTGTCGGTGAATTTGAGATGACCATGACTGCTGAGCCGCAAGATCTTGCTGTCGGCGATCCGATCTCTATAGAAATATCAATCACTGGGACAGGAAATTTTGATGCTCTCACCCCACCAACGAACACTGATCCCGAGCCGTGGAAAAGCTATCCACCAAAACGCTATCGAATGGGCAGCAGTAATGTCCCAACTCCGCAAGGTGAGCAGCAAAGCATTGGTTACAACCAAGTCATTGTTCCCAAATCTCATGCAACCTTCATTCCACCCTTTGAATTCAGCTATTTTAGCCCCTCTAAAAAACAGTATGTTACCCTACGAACCAAGGCCACACCTATCAAGGTGAAAGCCGCGGCACGACCAACACAAGAAGCTTCAAAAAACACCCCCGCCGCCGCTGCGACTGTTGCTGCAGAGCCTGAAAAAGCTGCTGTTGTGAATTCTATTATTACTGACATCCTTGTTACATTGCCTCAAAAACCGATCTGGCTGGCCCAAAAACCCACACTGCTCAACAACAAGCTATTTGTGATAGGTAACATTTTTGCTTTCGGCATTTTGCTATCACTTATTACAGGTAAATTCGTTTATACCAGTTGGCAGCAATACGTTCACTCACCTGAAGCCCCGATGAGGGAACTGATGAGTAAAATGAACTCAACAAAACTTAATCCTGCTCAATTCTATTCTCTTGCAGCCAAGTATATTGAAGCAAAGAAACTCAGTGGTGAAAATATAGCCACCATCATGGAACGGCACGATGCCCTTAATTACGGTGCCATCAATAATGAGACTTCCGCAAAGCTTGATCCTGCCGAACGCAAGAGAGTACTTACCGCACTAAAAATCTGATTCTAAGAATTTCTTAATGAACCGCATCATCGTCCCGTTATTTATTTTCCTATTGCTTCATGCTCAAACATGGGGCGCTATAGAACTTACTTACGAAGATCGCTACAATGAGGCAAAAGCTGCCTTTGAAAAAGGTGATTATGCCAAGACTAAAACACTGGGCGAAAAACTGATACTAGAGGAACACCTCAGTCCTGAGCTTTTCCAAATTTTAGCCCACACGTATTATCGGCTTGATGATTACGGCCAAGCGGCACTTTGGTATAAGAGGTCATCCATCTTCCCCCCGCCTTCGCCGGAGATAAGGCAGAACCTTGCCCATATCCATGATCGCACTGGAAATCTCAACTTTCCATCAAACAGCCTTCAATCTCAGTTTTCTGGTAAGCTGCCGCGCACACTTTGGCTTGTGTTGATGATTAGCGGAGGTTGGATTTTTTTGTTTGCGGCCGTATGGACCATGCTCTTTGCCAAATCGATCCGCATCCGATCGTGGCTCATTCTTATCCAAGTGATGGCACTATTGTTAGTAATGGGCTCCTGGTTTGGGTGGCAGTGGCACCCCTCTTATAAAATGATAGAACATTTGGCTATAGTAACCACAAAAGATGTCATGGCCCACACGGCCGCTACTGTAACGAGTGGTTCCGTTACAAAATTGCCACTAGGCAGTGAAGTGCGAATATTGGAAGATCGGGGTATCTGGAGTTATATAGAAGTTTACTCTGAACAACAGGATATCCGTCGCGGTTGGGTTCAAAATAACAAATTAACTCCATTGTGGCCATATCACGCCTCGTATATGGATGATGGCTATAAAGCTGATTAGGTTTGTAACCCCAAGCCCAATCCATAATCCCCCTAAAATTCAAAAAAACTCACTTTTTCAGATTCCTAGCTTGCAATAAAGCTCTAGTTTTGGCTAACTATCATATATTCCATGAAAAAACGTATCACACTACTTGCGGTCGGCGCCCTCACTTTAGGCAGTATAGCCTATGGCGACATTCAATCCTCCCCAGGATCACAATGGAACTGGAGTCGTAAGCTTTCCCGCTCATTGGCAAATCTAGCTTATGGATCTGCTGAATATCCAATCACTTGGCAAAAGGTGAACTCCTCTGATGGAGCCAATGCGGCCTTTGCTCAAGGCGCAGTTGATGGCACTACTCGCACGGTAGTTCGATTAGGTTATGGCTTGTTCGAGTTTGTAACGTTCCCCTTTCCTGCATATAAAGGTGGCTATCGCCCTGCTTACCGCACACAAGACCGATTCAACACTTGGAAGGGTTATGAAGAATTCCCTCCTCAAGTCGGATTCACCTCACAATCAGGCTATACTCGTACCCAAAGCTGGTAAGAGCTAAATCTAAACTTTACAAAAAAAGGCTCGGCAATTGCCGAGCCTTTTTTTGTGGAGCCAATTTTTTTAAACAGCTAATAAAAAATCTCTTCAATCCAGAAAGTGGACTGAAGAGACCTGTTTATTAAGCTTATATTTTAATCTCTTCGCCAGTCTTGGCATCTGCGACGAGAAATTGTTCTCTAGTGTAATTGGGATCCGTGCGAAAAGTCATACGCGCTAAATATTTGCGCTCAAGATCGACAAGAATTTGATCATCCGTGGTACGAAGACGGTTCATGACATCCGGATGAATAACCACCAATAAATCACGATCAGCCTCAGGTAAACGCGGTAAAACAGAACTAAGACGACGTTGCAATTCCACACTCATGGTGATTGGGGTCTTAATCTGACCATGCCCTTTGCAGTGAGGACATTCTTCATAAAGGGCATCACTAAGGCTTTCATGGAGCCTTTGACGAGTCATCTCCATCAGACCAAACTGAGAGATCTGTAGAATTTGAGTTTTAGCTTTGTCCTTACGGGTATGATCAACCATCAACTTGTAAACCGCTTGTTGTTCCTTGCGACCCTTCATGTCGATAAAATCAACAACCACAAGCCCACCAATGTTTCTTAATCTGAGCTGACGAGCTACTTCTGCAGCAGCTTCCATATTGGTTTCAAATATGACTTTGTCTGCATTACCAGCTCCCTTATTACGTCCAGTATTCACATCGATTGAAATCAACGCTTCGGTTTGATCTATAACAATATACCCACCACACCGAAGCCAGACTTGTCGGTAAAACGCCGTATCAATTTGGCGTTGAATATTGTAACGCTCAAAAAGCGCGCCAGGTCCTGTGAAGTGAGTGATACGTCGTTTTGCACGACTCGAGATCGGAGCAACGAGTTCCTGCATTCTTTGAACCACCGCCAAGTCATCACATACAATTTCATCAACTTCATCTGTCAGGAAATCCCGAACAGTTCTTTCAAAAACATCAGGCTCTTCAAAACAACAAGCTGGAGCTTTCTGTGAATCACGTCTTTCTACAATATCACTCCATTGCTCAACGAGAATACTGAGATCACGAATGATATGTCGAGCACGTTTGCCCGAAGCTTCAGTCCTCATGATAAGCCCCATTCCTTCGGGAAGTGCTAGGTTTTCAATAATACCGCGAAGACGTTTTCTTTCCTTGGGATCATCTATTTTTCGTGAAATGCCACAAGAATCATTCAATGGCATTAAGACCAACAATCGCCCCGCCATGGAAATATTAGTAGTGACTCGTGGGCCCTTATTACCAATAGGTCCTTTGGTAACTTGCACTAGAATTTCAGAGCCTACCGGATAGAGCGATGGAATATCTTTGGCTGTGATATTCTTTTTTTTATTTCCTCCCTTTCCTCGGGTGATTTCCTCGAGTCCAGCATCAAGGGCTGCTGGAATGGCATCCCAAAAATGTAAGAACGCATTTTTATCAAGGCCAATGTCCACAAACATGGCCTTTAATCCCTGCTCGATATTTTTGATGCGCCCTTTGTAAATACTCCCTACAAGGTGAGTCGTACCGACGCGTTCAATGGAATACTCTTCAAGGACACCGTTTTCCAAAACGGCAACTCGGTTTTCAAGCTTTTCACAGTTAATAACGATGCGTGTTCCTGTATTGATGTCTTTCTTACCGGTGAAAAACTCTTTAATTCTTTGTACGAATCCTAATGGCATAATGATGAATAGTTTATGATTGTTTCAATGATGGGTGATTACTTATCGGGTGAATATTCTCTTTAAAAAATTAGCGCGACGTGGTGGTGTTGATTGATTTTGTATAGCTCGAGATCCTTCAACATCAGCCTCTTCACGAATAGTGACACGAGGAGTAGCAACAGCGTCCTCTTTACGACGAGATTTGGGTGCATCAGTATCATCATTGACTATTCCCGCATCGTCTTCATTCGTTGTCGGCGCAATAGACGGTACACCATCGAAAGATACCGCTAGTACCGGGGTGAAATTACCCACCACTTCAGACACCGGTGAAAGCGCTACAGAGTATCCGTTGTCCAACGCCAACGCTTGCTCCATGATACGTTTGGCAATAGGAGCAGCGCATCCGCCTCCAGATTTACCACCTTGAACCAAAATACAGCATGCTAATTTTGGATTTTCGTACGGAGCAAAAGTAATGAATAAAGTGTGATTGTCGCCAATAGCTTCCTTGCCCTCGTATCGCCAATTTTGAGCCGTGCCGGTCTTACCTGCAACCTCTATACCGGGAATACGCGCTGCTTTTGCGGTTCCTCCAGCCTCCATGACTACTTTCCACATGCCTTTACGAACCAATTCCAATTTTTCAGCCGTTAGCCCGTAATCCTTGAAGACACCCCTAACATCCGGAAGTTGTTCTCTGATGAGTTCTGATCCATCCGTGATCTTCTTAAGTAAATGTGGCTTATAGGCAGTACCACCATTGCCTACTGTAGAAGCCAATCCAGCCATTTGTAGTGGGCTAGCAAGTACGAATCCCTGGCCAATGGAGGTATTTGCAGTCGTTCCACTAGTCCAGCGAACATCAGGATGATGAATGGCAAGCCATGCTGGCGAAGGCAGTATCCCAGCATCCTCTTCCTCAAGTTCAATGCCAGTCTTTACACCAAGCCCAAACATCTCACCCGCTTTTACAATATTGTTAATACCCGCATGATTACCGTATTGGTAAAAGTAACAGTTACATGAGTTTTTTAAAGCATCACTTAACCCAAGTCCGCCATGCGAACCTCCTTTGGCAGCAATCCAACATTTCATAGCCTTGTTACCATAAGTGATGCTACCTGGACAATTCCAATGATCTCCTTGAATACCGGCGAGAATGCCGGCAAAAGATATCATCACCTTGTAAATTGATCCTGGAGAATATGTCCTCACAGCGCGGTTCAATAATGGGACGCAAGGATTTGCAAGGTAGCCTTTAAAATCAGCACTTGAGATCGTTGGAATGAATTTGTTCGGATTAAAGGAAGGCACAGAAGCCATTGCTAGAACCTCTCCTGTGGAGGGTTTCATGACCACGACTGATCCTCGGCCAATAGCAGGACTACTCTCTCTTAAAGCACGCTCCGCTATTAGTTGAATACGAGCATCCAAAGTCAGGTAAACATCATTCCCCTTCCGAGGATCCTGATGTTCAATTTCTCTTACAATGGCGCCTTTTTCATTCTGAAGCATGATTTGAACACCAGGGCGGCCTCTGAGTTCATCATTAAATGATTTCTCCATGCCTGCTACCCCATAGTCATCTCCAACATAAAAATCCCAGTCGTTACGCTCTTCATCGGGTACTTTTTTTTCATCAGGGAGGCTGACATAACCGAGAACATGGCAAGCAAGTGCATCATAGATATATTGGCGCACAGGCCGAACAGTCACTGATACACCTGGCAATCCCAAACGATGCTCTGCAAATTGACTAAAATCCTCAAAAGTTAAGTCCCGGCGGTAAACCCAGGGAACCACACCGCGATTCGTTCGATATTGGACACGCAATTGATTAGCGTTGTAGGGTGCTGCAAGACCAAGTTTATTTAGATTGCCTATAATAACTTCGTCAACAATTGCAACAATATCAGTCTCCATCTTACTGCGTGGAATACCTTGCTCCAAATAATAGTATTCAAATTCCGGCAGCTTTGCTTGTTTCTTATATTCAGCGACTAACGTTTTTAAATCAATCCGCACTTCAAAGGATGCTTTATTTGAAACAAGCGCAACGCCATTGCGATCTTTAATTTCCCCGCGAACACCAGGAATACGCACACGCAGTGTTTTGGTGCCAGGCACTTTATTTACAAATTCATCATGCCTTTCTACACTCAAATTCCAGAGACGTTGAGCGAGGGTGCCAAATCCTAAAATTAGCACCATCGTGAATATATAAAGGCGAATGCGGTATTTAACTACCATAGATGCGATACACTAGATTTTCGTTGCGCACTTCATAGTTCAAAACTCGAGCAAGCATGTGCAATACAAATAGAAGGGGCGGCGAGACCAACATAGCCAATAAGGCGTCGGTGCCGAGTTTTGTCCAAAGACCGGAATGAAACTCAAAACTTCCTCGCAAAAAAGAAAGTAATAAAAACTCAACTAACAGCCAAAGAAATGTAGCTAGTCCAATCATAATAACAGGCAACTCCCAACGCCCCCTTTTAAATAATGGACGGATCCCTTGCATCAGTGTGCCGGCAACACCAAAAAGAAATATTGAATAACCCACCTGTAGTTTAATATTTAATCCAGAATGAGAAGTTGGGGCGTTTTGTGCCGAGAGATCCAACACTTTTTGTGTAGGGCTTTTATCTTCTTTATATGGCAGGTGCCGTGCATCCCATAACAAGCCTGTAAAGAGCGCCAGAAACAACATCACTGGAAAAGATACACTAAGAGAAGCGGCGAAGAAAAATACCGGCGGTAGTAACACTCTTGCTTGTTGTGCAAATTCAATGGCAGGAATGAACTCTTGAACTCCGAAGGCAAGTGTGAGCATTACGAAAACAGCGGTGTTAAATAGATAATTCATGGCGAATTTTCCATATCAACGTGAACTACAAAAACATCGTCGAGCAAAGAAAAATCGACGGCCGATTCGACAACTGCCTCTCCTGAAATATCTCGCGATTCAAAAATTTTAACTTTCCCTAGCAATAAGCCGGCAGGAAATACACCGCCATCACCTGTTGAGTATACATTGGCACCAGGTTCAACTTGTAAGGTTCGATCAAGAAAACGAAGTCTCAGGTCAGGACGCGTTTTGAATCCGCCACGTTCACCCGATAATATACCTTTGCCTTGTATACCCTCGATGCGTGCAGCAACTCGACATTCTTCATCGGTGAGAAGAATAACTTCTGCGGTGTGTGCTGCAACTTTTCCTGTTTTTCCGACTAGGCCCTTTTCCGTAATCACTGGGCTATCAGTCCCCAGGTTATCCAACGATCCTTTATCAATAATAATTGTATTCCACCAATTAGAAACAGATCGGCGCAAAACTCGTGCGGCCGTAAGTTTCAGCGGCACCTGTTGACGATACTCAAGCATGGCGCGGAACTTATTGTTCTCATCCACTACTTGTAGGTATTTTTGTTCCGTGATGGAGAGTTGTGCAACTTTTTGCTGCAGATGCTCATAGTCCTTCTGCATCGCAGCCACATCGGAGGGATTACTTATAACATTTTTCACCTCGTGTTCAGCATTTGCGCCGACACGAATAAATGGGGAAAGCACATTCATAAGCCCTGTTTGAATGGATCTTGTTTGTACCGTATCAAGTGTCAAAACAACAACGAGCACGACAACAAAGAGCAGCAGGGCAATTATATTGCTTTTCTTCATGCGAGCCGTTTCCTTATGAAGCACCGCCAGACGGTTGCTGATCTGTAATGCGAAATTTAAGACTCAGTCGTACTTACCTTGCGAAGAAACTCGATCTCACTGAGCACTCGTCCACAACCTTCCGCTACCGCACTTAAAGGATCATCAGCCACATGAACTGGCAATCCCGTCTCCTCTTGAAGAAGTTTATCGAAACCTCTTAACAGTGCCCCACCACCCGCAAGCATAATGCCGCGATCTACTAAATCAGCGGAAAGCTCTGGCGGGCAACGCTCCAATGTTGTGCGCACAGCATCAATAATAGTATTGAGAGGCTCAAGCATAGCTTCACGAACTTCCTGACTCGTAATGGTAATGGTTTTAGGTAAGCCCGCTACCATGTCACGACCTTTGACCTCCATAGTCGTTTCTTTACCCATAGGATAAGCAGAACCTATTCGAAGTTTGATTTCTTCAGATGTGCGCTCACCAATCATTAGGTTATAGGCACGCTTCATGTAATTGATGATGGCTTCATCAAGCTCATCACCCGCAACCCGCACACTGCGACTATATACAATTCCACTAAGAGAAATAATTGCCACTTCCGTAGTTCCTCCTCCAATATCTACAATCATGTTACCCGCAGCTTCTTGCACCGGAAGCCCGACTCCAATCGCCGCCGCCATGGGTTCTTCGATCAAGTATACTTCACGAGCGCCCGCCTGCTCCGCGCTTTCACGAACGGCTCGTTTTTCAACCTCTGTGATACCAGAGGGCACAGCAATCACGACGCGAGGACGCACAAATGAACGGCGCTTGTGCACTTTTTGAATGAAGTGTCGCAACATGGCCTCTGTAATTTTAAAATCCGCGATGACGCCATCTTTGAGCGGTCTAATGGCGGAAATATTCCCTGGGGTCCGCCCGAGCATTCGCTTGGCATCATCTCCAACAGCAACCACAATGTTCGTGCCAGTTTTAACAGCAACCACCGAAGGTTCACGGAGCACGATGCCCTGATCTTTGCTGAAAACAAGTGTGTTTGCCGTGCCTAGATCTATACCAATATCACTGTTAGCAAATCCGAAAAGGCGTCCAAAAAAAGACATGTGTAAATAAGGTAAATTGGTTTATAAAAAATTGAGTTATAATTTCTATTTGAGAAAGTTACGAAGTTTGAAACCGAAGTTTGAAAACTTTGAAACGTAACCAATCAAGTAGGCCGCAAGTAACAAAAAACGTAAAAATTTGCAGTGAAAACTTCTAGGCCAATGTTTCTTGAAGGGAAAGTCGTAAAAACGACTCAATCCTGCATGTTAGTGCCCCCCTGAGAGTCAAATGCAAGTGGAAATCCAGTAGATTTTAGCTGCGCGCATTGGGTATTGATTTTAGTCAAAAAACACTCCTGCGCATATTTAGTGGACCCCTGTATCTCTAATTTCATAAATTTGGCTATCAAAGACCACATCTTGAGCCCAATCCATAAATGTTGTAGTAATGATTTTCTGGGTGTGCTTGGGTAAATACGACAAGAGCGCAGCCCGCCTTGATTTGTCTAATTCGCCAAAAACGTCATCCATCAGTAAAAGTGGAGTCTCTCCCCTGCCCATATGAAGAACACGTGCCTGAGCTAGCTTTAGCGCCAGGCAAAAAGTTCTCTGCTGCCCTTCTGAACAAAATGAGGCGATGCATTTATCATTAATTTTTAGTTGGAGGTCATCACGATGAATGCCACAAGCTGTAACGCGATTTCTTGCCTCTTCATTTCTAAACTGACGCAATGCATCTGAAAGATTGTCCGCTTCATAACCACTTGCGTATGTCATGGAAGCCACCTCAGCAGCAGCACTGAGTATGTGATGCGCTTCCATCACAGGCGCATGCAATCGATGCACAAGGTCAGCTCTACAGCGTTTAATAATCCGACCATTTTCATCCAATAAATGGGCGAAAGCGTCCACTTCACGCCAAGAAATACTGTTGTCACGCTTGAGAAGAAAATTACGACTGCGAAGCGCTCTTTCGTAATTTCTTAAAGCGGGTAGATACTCTGGGAATAATTGCGCCGCTACAAAATCAAGATAACGCCTTCGATACTCCGGGCCACCTCGCGCAAGATTCATGTCCGCATGATCCATCCAAACAACGCAAGCCGTATTTTTAAGGTACTCACTACTTCTACTGCAAATGGAGTCATTGATCGCTAATCGACGAACGGATACACCCTGTGCAAATCGTAATTTCACATCAGCATACATTGATTCCACTAGACAAGATTTCGCACCAAACCTTATAAAATCGGTGCGCGTCGAAGTGCGTGGCGATTGCAATCGCATCAGAGCACACACCGCTTCAATAAGAGATGTTTTTCCTTGAGCATTTCGCCCCGTAAGAATTGTGGTCTCTGGGTGCAGCTCAAACTCTACTTTTTCAAAGCAGCGAAAGTCTTTCACCAACAGCCTGTTCAACATATACTTGATGATGAAACAAGCTATGTGCTTGTCTAGTGAACACTTTCAGAAGAATATATAGATGGGCACAATTCCTGCTTTATGTTTTGTGTATTGTTTAATGTTACAATAAAGTGTCTAAAGTTAATTCGTCAAAGTCCCGTGTATTTATTAACCTAATATGTAAACGCCATGAAAAAATTGTATTATATCAGTAGGAATTTCACGGAATTTGGTGGCTTCAGTGCTTCAGAAATTCTTGATTTTAATAGCCGTAGGATACTGCGCTCCACAGACTACGTGCGTCTTCATGATACCGATGAATGGAAGCACTTGAAGGATTGGCTGAGTGAAAATGAACAGCTTAGCACTTCTCCTCCCAAGGCAAAAGTTCCTAGCGTGAAAAAAGCAGTTGCGAAGCCGAAACCGAAAAAAATCCCGCCCATTAAAAACTAGCCCTTTTATTATTCACTATTGATTTTCCACAGTGGGGGTGCGTGTATCCACTTCACTATGGCAAGT
Organism: Verrucomicrobiota bacterium; assembly: GCA_009885275.1. GTDB lineage: Bacteria > Verrucomicrobiota > Verrucomicrobiia > Verrucomicrobiales > Verrucomicrobiaceae > Verrucomicrobium. The sequence goes on from VFKY01000203.1 coordinate 19,725, forward strand.
TTTCAAACTGTAAAAGGATTCCGCGATTTCTTCCCTGAAGATTGCGCGAGAAGGAATTACATCTTTCATCAATGGAGGTCATTGGCTTCTAGATATGGGTTCGTGGAGTATGAAGGGCCATTACTTGAAAGCACTGATATCTATCGTAAAAAAAGCGGTGAGGAAATCACACAGCAACTCTTCTGCTTTACGACTAAAGGTGAAGAAGAAGTCTCCCTTAGGCCGGAAGTAACACCAACACTGGCGCGCATGGTTGCTGCCAGGCAAAGAGATTACACGAAGCCTTTCAAATGGTTCCAAATTGGCCGCTGTTTCCGTTATGAACGTCCTGGTCGCGGACGTTTAAGAGAGTTTTACCAGTTCAACGTCGATATAATGGGTGAGACTTCACCCGCTGCAGATGCAGAATTGATTGCGCTGTCGATTGATGTCGTCCGTATTTTTGGACTATCCGAGGAAGATTTCGCACTGCGGTTAAGTGATCGACAGGTCTGGCTGAGTTTTCAGAATCAATACGCATGGACCGAAGCGCAAACAACGGAGTTTCTCCAGATTATCGATAAGATTGATCGCACTCCTGAAGATGTTACTGACACAAAATTAAAAAGTCTCGGCAGCAACTTAAAATGTGTTCAGGATTTTATGTCCTCCGTTACAGAAGATCACCCTGTTTTTGCAGAGCTACGATCAAATTTAGAAGCGCGCGGCCTTTGGAAATATGTACAGATTGATCCCAGTATTGTGCGCGGCCTTGCCTATTACACAGGTGCTGTTTTTGAGGTGTTTGACCTTAAGCATAACCTCCG
>VFKY01000133.1 GCA_009885275.1 Verrucomicrobiota bacterium
TCAGGTAACGTTCGAAGGTACCGCAGCAGGCTGCGGGCACAAAGCGGCAGCAGGCTGCCGCAGTCCAAGCCATGACTACTCCTTGAACTCATAGAGCTTCGCAATTTGCAGCATCAACGCCTCTAACTGGATATAATATTCCGCGTCTCCGAGCATCGCACGTTGGGCCTTCAAGGCCTCCAGTTTCTTCTCCAACTCCGCGCGTTGCTGACGAATATCATCGGTAAGACTTGCATCAACCGGATTGAGAATCAGGCCCCATTGATGCGCCAGAAGACCATCGGGAGTTTTTCCATCTTCGAGCGGTTTGGCTCGAACACCGACAAAGCTTTCCAATCGGCTACCTACTCCATCGCCGTTGTCTTCGATCAAGGCATGTTCGGTGGCCAGTCGTTCTTCGGTTTCGAAGAAGCGCACCACGCGTTTGGATGACCATAAGAAAGCCTCCAAGAGTGACACTTGATCATCGCGATCAAGATCCGCCTCTTTTTCACCGCTGATGGCTTGCGCAAAAAACTCGCCGAAGCGGGTGTAGAATACTTCGTCCGCACTTTTGGTGGCGCTGATGAGCACCCGATTGGGCGCAGTCAACGCCTTAAGAAACGGCGCACTCGCGGAAGCCGTCTGGATGATCGCGAGCGGTGACTTGATCGGCTTAAGCCACTCCGCCAGTTGCGGTGCGGTGATGTCACTCCCTCGCAGATTGAACTTGGCTTCACGCCCGTCAAAGGTGCCATGCCCGATCAACACCAACCACAGTGGGCGGTTCGCTGTTGCGCCACGAGCGCTCAAATAAGCCTGCAACAATGCAGCATCGCTCTTATCCTTGTCCTCCGGCTTGAGACCGATGATATCACAGGGCACATGAGCCTTTTCACAGGCACTGCGCCACAGTTCTGCTTCATGCGTGAAGCGTTCCTGATATTCCTTGGCACCTTCCGCTCCCACCACGACGAGCACCGAGAGATCGCGTTTCGGTGACTCAGCACACACTCGGGAGAGCAGGCAAAACACCATCATCAATTTACAAAACATGTTCCTCATCATCGCCATCCCTGCCTCCTTCTCAACCACCATTCCGTGCCCAACAATGCGACCAGTATCATCAAAAACCATGGCTGATGCCAGAGCGGTTCCGTGCGTGTTTCCATGATGGGTAGTTTTATATCAGGCAACTTGTTAGCCCAATCCGCGACGTCTTTCATCTCCAGTACCCGACCACCGGACCACGAGGCAAGTCGTTCCAGCAGTGCTCGATTCGGCATCATTGATTGAAACTCATCCGCCGCAGGATTCAAAGCCCAACCCGTGCTGGTTGAGCCAATCTCCGCACCCGTGCCATCCTTCACCGAGGCCTTAATGCGATACGCTCCGGCTTTACTCGCATGTGACGAGAGATCAAATAATCCCGCTTCACGGTTGCTCGGTTCTGCGGTTAAATCGAGATGACCCTTCTCCGGTTCCTCGATCTCTATCTTCACGGTGGCATCGTCCTGCGGTAGAAACGCTTTGTCCCGCACTCGTACTTGAGGAGTAATCAACTCATGAGAACCCGAAGCCGTGATCGTATTTTGTAACTCCACCCGCTCAGGCACATCGACCACAAGCCAGCGCAGCAGTTGTCGCCATGATTTGTCCATGTCTTTATGCGAATCAGGATCGCGCATCCCCCAGCGCCAGATGTCGCCGATCATAACGGATGCAACACGCCCGCTACCATAACGTTGCACCACCCATGCCGGATACGATTTTTTGTCAGCGTCAACGACCGTAGCCAGAATGCTCGCGCCGGGCTTGATGGCGGTGGTTCGATTGAGGGAGAAAAATGTCGGCATCTTCGCCATCCGCATTTCTTCATCGGTCTCCGTGGCACGAAGACGCATCCAAGGTTCAAGCCAACCTTCACGAGTCAGATTGAAATGAACATCCTCCACCGCATGAGTGGCACCGACTTGATCGAGATAAACCGGCAGCATGCGCCCCACCGGCGTGTGTTCATAGCCACCAAGCTTGAACGACTCCTGTCCCCCCATCATCAGTAGTGATCCACCGCGCACACTGACAAAACGCTCCAACAATGCCATCTGCTCCTGAGTGAAAAATGCCGCTTCGATATCGTCGAGAATGACGGCGCGATACGAACTGAAGAGCTCTTCCGCGGTTCTTGGAAAACCATCCGCCAATTCCTTCTTGTCACTGATACCAAGACGAACCAGCACCGGTTGATCAAAGCGACGCTCCTCTTCCGGGACATCGCTTTTGAATCCGCGAAACAGTGGATTAGACGATTCACCATCGCGCCCCCGCCAAACAAATTTCGGTTCGCGTTTGGCCATGCGAATCAAACTTACCAGCTTCACTTCATCATCCGCTTCGAGAGCGCGCCGCATAAATTTGTAATCCCAGTTAGGTCGACCACTGACATAGAGCACGCGATAGGGCCCGGTCTTACGATCAATCGCCACGAGACGCTGATTATTCTCCAGCGTGATTTCACCCGCATTGGCCGCGAGCTTAGATTCATCATTGAGGAAGTCCTTCGCGCCACTTCGCAATACGATCACCTTAAAGAATGTAAGCCCCATCTTCTCTGGTCGAAAGCGGGCGACAAAGGTGTGCGTCAATTCCTGCGCCTGCAAAATATGTTTTTCCGTATGCACCACCTTGCCGCTCTCGTCGCGGATCAGCAGCATAATTTCCTGACCTTGAAAGCCCTGCGCTCCGATCTTTGCCGTCAGGGTGATGGGTGAATCTTCAAACGGTGTCTGCGTGACATCAACACTCTTGAGAGCCAGATCGGCAGGCTCTTTCTTCAATCCCATGATCACCGGATATATAGGCACCCTGGGTTTTTGAGTAAGAAGCTTTTCAAGCTGAGACGCATCGGTTGCGTTGCCATCGGTATATAATAACATCGCAGCAAGCGGCTGCTTTTCATAGCGCTGGCTCAAACTTTCTAAGCTCGTGATAAGAGCCGAACGCGGATTCTTGAAGTCGAGTTTAGAGTTTAGAGTTTGTTCATGAAGACGATCATCAAAGGTGAAGGCGTGAACACGAAAAATCTCTTCCAGTTTGCTACGCCATGAGGGTGCATCATGAGTATCGCGATCAAAGATCGGGCGCAAGGGGTCACCCAAAGGCTTCCCTGTAACGGGATCAATCAAGGCAAAACTGCCACTGTTGTCGGCCAGCATGAGTACCACGTTCTCACCAGTCTTCGCCGTCCGCTTCACCAGCATCGGCTCCAGCAGACAAAGAATGAGCAGCACGAAAACGGCCAACTTACAGAGCATGGCCATGAATCGGTGTGGCAAGATCCCATTACTGCGGCGATAACCGAGCCAGAGTAAAAGACCGGTAACCAGCACAAGGCCGACCGCGACCATTGGCCACATATCCTGCATTCCCTGCCATATCCATCCTGTGTTTTCCATGCCCAAGATCAATTCCCCGCCCCTAGTTCTTGATAATAGCGACGCACCATTTCGCGATAACGCTGCGGCACTGGATCTCGATCCAGCGGTGCCAGCGGATTGGTTGCTTCGCGCTTCGCCAGTTCTTCCGCAACACGATCACGTAGTTCCGCAAGCGGCTCCGTAATGCGTGTCTGCAATTGCTCACTTTGCGGCGCTTGATTGTTGCGACGGAAATCGGCTCGCATTTCACGAGCATTGTCGATCACACGAGATGCTTGATTTCGCAATTCGGGAGCATTCAAGGCCTCCTCAACCTTGCGCAAACGATCTGTCCACTCGCCATAGTTTTCGCCGGTCACAGGATTAGTATCAATAGCTTCAGCCGCTTGTTCAAAAAACAATCCCTTGTTATCAGCGAGTCCACCATGGCTATTTTCTCCTCCACCTGAAGCACCCGTATTACCACTTTGAGCCACAGCCCCTTTTCCTGTAGAAGTAGGCGATGGTTGCATGCCACGACCTGAGGGCGATCCAGGTGTATTCCCCTTACCCAGTTCCTTACCTTCCGCAGCACTTGCTTGCTCCCCTTTGCCTTGAGCAGGTCCCTCCGCTCCTTTGCCGGTAGCATCGCCATCTTTGCCAGGCTCACCGGGAGCTTTTCCATTTGGCATACCTGCACCCTTGCCTTTTTCTTCGCCTGCATTGGCTTGCTCACCTTTGTCTTTTGGTGCCGTTCCATTGCCCTTGCCAGACTCATCGCCTTCTTTACCAGCTTCACCGGGTTGTTTAGCATTAGGCATCTCAGATTTCCCCTTACCTTCCGCAGCATTGGCTTGCTCGCCTTTACCTTTAGGGGTTGAGCCTTGCTCGCCCGCATCGTCGGGTGCTTTTCCTTTCGGCGACTTGTCATCGGCATTAGCCGTCTGTCCGTCCTTCTTTGCCTCCGGTGATTCTCCTTCCTTTGCCTTATCATTACCAGCTTCCTTCAAAAGCCGATCCAACTCGGAGCGAGCCATGCGTAGAGATTCGGTCTCACTACCCAGCACGCCTTCGGCGGCTTTCTCAACACCCTTTTGCAGCTTCTCAATTCCCTCGGAAGCTTTGCGCTCGGCTGTCTGAGCGTCTTTATGAGAACCAAATCGAGTATTATCCTGCGTTTCCGAAAGCGCTTTATCAACACCATCCGCATGGGCATTCCTCACCGCTTCATGTAAGGCATTTGAAAGCAAAGGCTCCGAAGGTTCAGCCTGCTCACTCAGTTGTTGCATCTGTTCTAAAAGCTTTCCTAAATCTTCGCGTTGCGCTTGAATCTGCCGTCCCTGTTTAGCCGTCTCGATGGATTTCTCAAGATCACTTCCACCCTTGCCGGATTCATTTTCCGCCGCGCTTTTAGTCATGGCCTCTGCGATTTTTTCCTCATTCTCAGCAAGAGCCGCGGCATCCTGTTTCAGCTTTTTCATTTCATTAGCAAACTGCTTGGCCGTTCGCTCACGGAAATCATCACGCACTTCCTCAAGACTCTTCTGCGCCCGTGTCGCAGCATTCGCGGCGGCGCTCGTTTGCTGATCGGCTAGCTGTTCCGCCGCCTGGCGAGCTTGCTCTCTCGCTTGATCAAGCTTCTCTTTTTCCTGCGCCATTTGCGACTGATTTTCTGGCTTCTCCATACGAGCCTTGAGTTCATCAAGATCACGTAACAACTGTTGCTGCTCTTCTTGCAGCGTTTTGAGTTGCTGCGCTAATTCCTGCTTCTGTTCCTCAGTCTTAGCTTTCTGCATCTGCGATTCGACTTCCTTGATCTTTTCCGCCAATGCTTCTTGTCTCCGAGCGAGCTCCTTTAATCGATTGAGCACTTGAAGATTTTCTTGTTGCTCCGCAGTCTTCTCCTCAGTCGCTGCTTTCTCTTCTTCGTAGCGCTGTTCTTTTTGTTTTAACTCAAGGTCCATCAATTGCTGATCCTCGGCCTTTTTCGATTTGCTCGAAGACTTCGATGGTTGACTGCGCATGATGAGATGCTCTCTGCTCTGTGCGCGAAACAGCGCTTCCAAAGCTTCTCGCTCAGGTGTTAATGCCTGTTCCAGTGAAACAGATTGTTTCTTTTCCAGACCCGAATTTAAAACATCAATCGCGCTCTTCATGCCTTTGGCCGCATCAAGCAAAGCAACCTTGATTTCTGGGTCTTTTACTTTTTTCAATACCGCATCCGTTTGCGCAAGCGTGATGTCTTCCGACTCACTCACGACCTTCACATCAGGTGCCAATTGATCGAATGCTTTACCGCCATTCGCATCGCGTAATAATCTCCAGTTGGCATTCACGACCTGTTTTTGCAGTTCAATGAGTTTTTGCATCTGATTACCTTCTTCCCCAGGTTCACCTGGTGGTGCCTCTCCTTCACGGAAGATATCTTCAAAATGGCGCACTTCCGCAAAGAAGAGATCACTCTGGGATCGTCGAACTTTCCCTTCAGGCGAAAAATCTTCGGCCCATACAAAATAGGAAACGAGTTGCTTGGGTGCTGCCTTGAACTTTTCGAGCTCCAGCAATGTCTTCAATGCATGATTCTGTCCTCCTTTGAGAGGTGCCTCATTAAGGATGATTTCATGGGTCTTGCCCGCAAGGGTGAAAA
>VFKY01000089.1 GCA_009885275.1 Verrucomicrobiota bacterium
AAGCGCGCGGATCAGACAAAATATCAGCGAGCGCAGGCAGAGCTTCAGCAATAGATTCGTCATCATGAATACCACGGGCCGCTTCCGAAGCGACACCATCATCTTTATCATGCAGATAGTTGATGATGCCGACATCCATGCGACGCCTTAGAGCCAGCACGCAGGCGAGCCTGACCGATCGCGATTCATTCATTGCCTGCTTGATGAGAGACTCACTTGATGCACAACCTGCAAGACCGGTAACGATAGCATGTCTAAGGTAGGCATCCTTATCCCCAATCTGTTTTGCCAAAACGATCAACGAAGGTGTTGCGGCCTCAACTTTAACTTTCCCCAGTGCAATGGCCGTAAAAAATTGCACGCGAATATTGGTGTCCTTGAGGAGCGGAATCAGCTTCAAAGCATAATTTCCTGGAGCTTTAGCATCCCCGATCACCTTGGCTGTTTGGCATCTGACTTCGGCATCCTTATCTTTGATAATTACGTCGAGAAAAGTTCCATCCTCGATTTTACCTGCTCTCATCCCCTGCCCTAATCCCCAAATAGCATGTATACGGGCGAGTTGTGGACGGCTGACATTTATCGCTACATTTTTTAAGGCCTCAAATTCGCCACGCTTGGCAAGTTCAAATTGAGCCTCCGATCGCACGCGTTTATCGTCATGGCCGAGCATGTCCATGAGATCACTCGTGTAATTTTTAGTGAATCCTTTCTCTAGAATCCGCTGCGTTTCTTTCCCCTCCGGACTACCTGTGCCCATGGTATCATCAAGAGTCCAGATCGCTCCCTTATCATCCATTGGATACCCCCCCATCCAGTCCACCGTCATGAGTTTGCCATTAGGGGGCCAACACATTCCTATGCCCATGACACCACTAGCGATAATCTGATCTTCCCCTAAATTGAAGGAAGCTCCGTTCGGCATGAGTTGAAATGCATTCATCTTTCCTTTTGGGAACTGATTGCAATAAAACATCCTGCGCAACGATTTACTGAGAGCGGTACCTGGATTGTAGGCAAAACCAGCAGGGCCATCGTTATAATTAGCAAGTGGCGGAGTGATGTACTCCGCCTGTCCAATATAACGTGGCTTCCATAGTCCTTCATCCATCCACGGACAGAAGCCTTTCATGTATTGATATCCACAACGCCAACCCGAGTCACTCTGTTCCGTGATATATACGATACGTTCTTTCTCTCCCGGTCTGTCGGAGTCATTGTCCACTCCAAAGAGATTGCCGTATTCATCAAAAGCCACCTCTTGAACATTGCGCAATCCATGAGCGTAGATTTCAAATCCAGTGCCATCAGGTTCACAACGTAAAACACACCCTTGATGCGGTTGCTTAATCCGAACACCCTCTTTGTTGAGGACGTTTACGCCCTTGTCACCAATCGTCCAATAAATGCGACCGTCTGGCCCCACACATAAACCATGCATATCATGCCCAGCATAAGCGATATGATGACCGAACCCATGAACGATGGCTTCACGTTCATCCGCGACACCATCATCATCATTGTCTCGCAGACGCCAAAGATCAGGGGCGATTGTGCAATAAACCCAACCGTCATGCCATAGAATCCCCGCGGCAATCCCTGTAACTTCCGTATTAAATCCTTCTGCGAAAACAGTTTTTTTATCGGCAACACCATCACCATCAGTATCCTCCAATCTATAGATACGCTCGGTGTGTACAGTCAAATCACGCCAGTCAATGGACCCATCCTTATTGTGATCTTTGAGGCCACCTTCAGGTCTGAGCATTTTCCCTGGAGCTAGAACGTCATGATAAAACGCCTTCTTTTTCTCAATATCATCCAAACCTACATCAATGGGAATCCATTGCGTGTGTTCGCGAATATCAAGGTCCGCCACTTTGCGTCGGGTGGTCTGCGTGACATAGGCTCGACCTTTGTGATCTGTAGTAACTGCAACAGGATCGGGCACGTTGATATCGCCTGACCATTTCTGCATTTGCAACTTTGGCTCCTTAACAGGAACTGCGGCTGATAATACAGAACAAAAGACAACAATGGTGACGGAAACAAGGTGTCGCGACAGGATCATAAACAGTCGAACCCCATCGCTTGAAATTTGCAAAGTGCAAGGCGAGATACCGCTATGATGC
>VFKY01000093.1 GCA_009885275.1 Verrucomicrobiota bacterium
CTGACCGCAGCCAGCCTATTCGCGTAGTATTTGCTTTGCCCACGAGCAAACTTACAGCGGCTGACCCCACGCAAGCCCCCAAACAAAGCACGACACCATCAGCGGTTGCCTCTCCTTCGACTAATAATAACGGGGGCGGGGGCGGCAGCAGTGAACGCGGACAAGGTCGCGGTGGAGAAAATCCACAAAATCCACCAAGAGGACCACAACCAAATAGTGGTTCAAGGGGTTCAACAGGGGGTTCTGGAGCACCAAGTGGCGCGGCTCCTTCCGGAGGACGATGATAATAAAATCAATGACACAGCCGGAAATAGAAAATGGTATATGGAATTCATATGCCAACGTTGACTCATGCCCTTCTGAAAAAGGTTCCGCTCTCATGCTTGTCATTTGGGCGCTGATGCTGATTTCCATTGCCGTGATCGGTGCATTGGAATTCATCAGTTTTAGCGTGGATGAAAATGTGCTGGCTGCAAAAGACTTCAGAGCACTCCACATGGCGGAATGTGGTATCGCGGTGGGGCTCCATCCTCAAATCAAGGCTGGTGATCCTGCCTTGAGGCAAAACATAGGCACCGATGGTGGGTATGAAGTGACCATCACCACGGAAGGATCAAGGATACCCGTGGCCTTTCTCACCGACTCCAAGTTTCGCGATATTGTCTATGAGCTCTTTATTCTTTGGAAACTGTCTCCAGAAGAAGCTAACACCGCGGTGGATTCACTCGCTGATTGGATGGACAGCGATGACAACATTCGATCCCAAGGGGCTGAGACTGATTATTATAAATCGCAAAACTATGCCGACTTCCCGAGACAACAAGCTTTTACCTCACTGGAAGAAATGCTGCTCGTCAAAGGCATGCATGTGGTGGAACGATTAAAGCCCGATTGGAGAAATTATTTTAGTATCAATAGCGATGGCATTATCGATCTCAACTACGCCCCTAATGATATCCTCATGGCAGTGACTGGATGCCAGGAAAGTGATGCCAACAATCTTATACGCGAACGCAATGGCGCAGATGGTATTGCGGGAAATCAGGATGATAAACCCGTATCAATGAAGACAGCTACCCAGCTGCTTGGCATCGATAACAACAAATATGAATCTCTCAAGGCTATCATTACGACTGAACATTTGACCCGTCGCGTCGAAAGCGTTGGACGCTCAGGCTCACAATCCTATAAAGTGGTGGTCATTGCCAGAAGACAAGACGATGGCTCCCTCTACTATCTCGCCCGACAAGAAGAATAATAACATGAGCGTCAGCGCCTTTAATTTCCTATTACCCGATACAGCACCATCATGGATGTTGGTGAAATCTTCATCTCCGGATAGTTCTGAGCAGGTGGATCTGCCATCAAACTGCAAGGACACATCCAAGGCATTGATCGTTGGCCTCCCTGCCACGGCCTGCCGCACGGTGGGATTGGTTTTACCCAATGCTGATGCCACCATGTTAAAAGCCATGATTGAGGCGCAATTGGAAAAGCGCGGTATCAACCTTGATAAAACAACCTCGCCAAACTATGTCTGGCACGTGCTTGGTCACAGCATGGGACAGATGCTCATCAGCGTCGATGTATTGGTCAACCCCTTCCCTGACGAACTGGCAGTCCATCATGCTGTGAACTATACCAGCGCCATGCGACTGCTCTCTCTGCCTCCTGGCGACATCATTATCGTGGAAGAACAGGGGCTCTTTGTTCTCAGCGCCAGCCATCAAGGACGGCTCTGGCACAGTCATGTTTTGGGAGGGGCAGAAATGTCCGTGACTGATCTCGCACGAGAAATACAAATCACCATGTTGAGCCTCGAATCGACAGAAGGTTTTGGTGCCCTGAAGGGACTAACACTGGTGGGCCCCCGTCTTACGTCTTACGCTAAAGAACTCACGCCACTTACATCCCTCCAGCTACAGACCATCAATCAGCTTCCTCCCAGTCAAACTCTCGACTTGGGTAATCTTCCAAAGCTTTTACCAAGCCTAGTCTTTACCTCACAATCATCACGTTCGAAAAGGCAAAAAATACTCACTGTTTCGCTCTTTATGCTGGCTGGCTATGTGACTCTTTTTGTCCTTGGCTGGATATACCTGCAAGGACTTGAAATACAAAAGAACAAGCTTCAGGTGAAGATTGAAGAAACCAGCATTCCAGCTTCAGAAATACGCACCACGATGCAGCGCTGGCGCACATTGGAACCTGCGGTGGAAGCCAATCGCTACCCCATCGTTCAATTAAGTCACATCACTAATCTTATGCCTCCGAGTGGGGTGCTCATTAAAAAGTTTCAGGCAAAACCAACTGAAATTGAACTCATCGGCGACGCTCGAGATGCTCAAACGGCCACACAGTTTCTCGAAGATTTGAAGAAGCAACCCAAGCTCAATCGTTTTACTTGGAGCATGCCAGTGCCGAGTGTTAAAGACAAAACTGCTTCGTTTAAGATCCAGGGAAAATTGGAGGGTGGATCATGAAACGCACCCTAAGCGACCGAGAAAAAAGACTGCTCGGCCTTTGTTTTCTGACAATCTTCATTGTCATCAATGTCATTGCGTTTCGTGAGTTCAACATGCGCCACAAGGCCCTGTCCACCTCATTGGACCAACTCACCGAAGAGGTCAGAAGTAATGAGGGATTACTCAGTGACCGAACTTTTATCGAAAAGCGTAAAGCTTGGATCAAAAAAACCATGCCTTACACAAGCTCAGCAGGCAAAGCGCAGGGACAATTGCTCGAAGACCTTCAAAACGCGGCCCTCGAAAATGAGTTAAAGATCTCCAACTCCACCTTACTAGAACCTTTGGCCCTCGATCATTTCAATGAGGTCGCTGTAAATATTCGTATTCGTGGCGATCAGGAAAAGATGCTTCACTGGCTTGTTACCCTGCAATCACCGGAAAAATTCACCACCATTAAATCCATCGAACTCGAACTCGACAATCGAGCCAAGGAGAAAACTCCTCAAGCTCAATGCAACCTGACCATCGCTCGCTGGTTCAATACAGAACCACCAGAACAGAGCACCACTCCAGCGCCGGCCACGACACCCATTGAAACTGTCTCTCCACTGGAAATCCTCTCCCCGCTGGAATCAGCCATCAACCCTGAAAAATCACAATCATGAAGACCGATACTTTCATCATCGCTTTTATTGTGACTCTACTCTCAACACAAGTCACCCAAGCCGCTGACTCCAACGATCCCGATCTGCCACAACCTTTCGATGTCATCGTGACTGAACCTTTGTTGAGCGCATCCCCGTTCACTCGCTCTCTAAATCTCTCCGACTCACTCGTGCTTACTGGCATCGCCTACATTGAAGGAAAGCCCATCGTCACAGTGCTTAACAAAGCGACCAAGGAAAGCTATGTCATTTCTGAAGAACCCAACGTTCAGGGATGGAAACTGGCAGAGACCAGCGCCACCGTTGCTCTAAATAAAACTCAGGCAAAAATTATGGTCGGCAGTGAGATCGTCACCGTTCGTTACAGCGAGGAGCAACTCACCCCTGAATCCATGAAGAAAGGTGGCTTCAAACCTGGACAAGGAGGAAGCAGCGGTGAACAACGACCCGAGGACCGAGGGCCACGCCGTGAGTATCCGCGTCCAGATCCTGAAACCATGAAACGCTACACTAACTTGTCCGATGAAGGTAAAGCCAAGCTTCGTGATAAAATGATGGAAAGCCGTGAGAAATTACAGAACGCTACCCCTGAAGAGCGGAAAGCTCATATGGAAAAAATACTCGAGAAAGCAGAAAAAGAAGATCATAAAAGTAAATAAATTCCTCTTTTCAATCCATCACTGATTCGCATCCCTGCCACATTTCAACACATGTATCTGCCTCCCACTTTGACAACGCATCGCCTCCGTTCACTCCGCAAAGGGCTCACACTTCTCATTGCCTTTTTAATGGTTGTCCCAATCTATGCGCAAGCGCTGCGCGAAGATGCTATCAACAAAAAAACTAAAACAAATCCCCAAGAATTTCGGGCAGTGCAAAGCGTGCCTACTGAGGAAAGACTGAACACGAAAGGCCTTGTCGCCCAAAACGCGACACCTCCAGTTGCTGCGCCTTCTGCTACCACACCTCCAGTCGGCACACCTCCCGCTGCTGGGCCCCCAGAATTTGGCGATCGCGGTGGCCGTCGCCCCGGCACCGCTGAAGTGGAGACCCTGAAAATTGAGGGCGACAAGGTCACGCTTCAATTTCCCAACAATACCGTTACCGACATACTCGGCATTTATGAACGACTCACTGAGAAAACTTTGATCAAAGATACCGCCATATTTGAAGGGCAAAGTATCAGTCTTGTGACCCCACAGCCCGTTGAAAAAGCAGAGGCTATCAAGCTGATCGAAGCATCACTCTTGACCAACGGATACGCCATCGTTGCAGACCCCGGTGGTAAAAGCTCACGCATCCTTACGACTCGTACCCAAGGGAATACGGGCGCTCAATTCTCCCAAGGCGTGAAATTTTATCAAGCCGCCAATGATCTGCCAAACAATGAAACTATCGTCAGCTACTTCATGCCACTGGCGCATCTTGACCCCACTGAGGCAGCGACCATGCTTGGCTCTCACATTGGTCTAAACTCCTATGGAAGAATCACGGCCGTATCCACACCACCTGGGCTTCTCATCACGGAAAATGCCAATATTGTAAAGCAGCTAGTCAGCATCAAGGAAGTCATCGATGTCTCAAGCAGTGCCAGTTCATTGATCACCAAATTTATTCCCCTCAAGTTTGCCGATGCAACCACCGTAGCCCAAATTGTTCAAGCAACCTTAGACGCTCAAGCAAAAGACAATCAGACTAAGAACATGACTACAATCCGTGGTCAATCTACCCCGGCTCCCAGTGCGCCAAACACTCCGCCACCACCTCCGGTTCAAAGTGGAAGCACCGTTCAAACCTCCAACTCAAAAACAATCAAGGTAAAAGCCAGTTCTCAAGTGGTGGCTGACAATCGATTGAATCAATTGCTCGTGGTCGCTGAACCTGACGAATACGCTTACATCGTAAGTCTTATCATGGAATTCGACAAACCGGTCGAAGTGCCAGTGCCCTATGAACGTAAATTGAACAATATTTACTCCATCGATGTTCTACCCGTTTTGGCTGACCTGCTCCAAGAAGCTAAAAGCGGATCAACACAACTTCCCGGTGGTGGCACCCTCAATCAACAACAGCAAGCTCAAACAAGCAGCAGCAATAGCTTCCTGACAGGGAGAAGCAGCACCACCAATGCACGGGGCGGCACTTTCTCCGGCAGCAGCGCCTCCGCTGATGGCACAGACTCTGGTGTTACCAGTCGTCCTGATCAGCTTATCGAATCGACTCAGGACAGTGCGCCGGTCTCGGTGCTCATCAATAAAACTAGGATCATAGCCGACCCACTGGCTAACTCCATCATCGTTATTGGTCCCAAGGAGAGTCAGGACAAGGTTGAAATGTTATTGGAAAAACTCGATCAAAAATCACCCCAGGTTTATCTCGCCACCGTCATTGGGCAACTCACCTTGGGCAAGGGATCTCAGTTTGGTGTTGATTATCTTCAGAAATTTTCCCAGGTCGGCAACGGTGGTATAGCCAGCAGTTTTATTACTTCTAGAGAAGATGCGATCACCAACAGCAATATATCTGATGTACGTGACAACCTCCTCACTACCGCCTTCGGCCCCGCCAAAGGATTAAACATCTATGGTCAAATTGGTAGTGCCGTAGATGTCTTTGTCAGCGCTCTTTCTACATCCAATGATTTCAAGGTTCTCTCCCGTCCCAGCGTCTTCGCCTTAAATAATAAAAAGGCAGTCATCACCAGTGGGCAAAGTATCCCAGTCCCCTCTCAAACATTGACCAATTCAAGCTCTAGCGGCAATAACAATTCCGGTAACGTCACCACAACCATTGAATACAAAGATGTGGTCTTAAAACTCGAAGTCATTCCTCTCATCAATCCGGATGGAAACGTAACCCTGCGTATTGCCCAGGTGAATGATACCGTGATTGGCAATCAACTTGTGGGTGGAAACGAGGTTCCCATTATCGGTACAGAACAGCTAACAACCACTGTCACCGTTCCCGATGGCAACACCATCGTCATCGGTGGATTGATTACAGAGCAGGATAAAACCGATAGTGAAGGCATTCCCGGCCTCAATCGCATTCCCCTACTGGGAAGGCTTTTCCGTGAAGACATTAAAAGCAAAGAGCGCAGAGAGTTAATCATCTTCATCCAGCCCGTCGTGGTGAGTGGTGGCTCTGCCATGAAAAAAGCCAGTGTAGACGAAGACATGCGGACTAAAATAGGGGCGGAGGCTTACAAAACATTCCCAGACAAAGTGGTGCCTAGAATTGATTCAAGTGATGCCGTGAAACCTGAAAACAGAAAGCGCTGGTATGAAAATCTGTTTAAGAAGCCAGACGGCACAACGTCCTCGCAACGTCCTGTGATCCGCAAACAGTAACGCCTACTAACTGCGCAAGGACAACCATCGCAAAATCACGACGATTAACATGGCTACAGCAAACCCCATAAGTAGAATGCCTGGTGTGCCACGGGGTTTATTTTTAACCATTTAAATTACCAAAGGCGATTCTCTCCACAAAGCAAATAGCACCTTACAAAGGTTTCATCAGCATGACATCTTGACATAAGAAGGCAACGGCTCGATTGCCTTCCCTTATGATTTCCCTTCTCGTAACTCTTGAAATTCAGCCCGATCGTGTGGATGACTTTATACGCTTCATTAAGGAAGAAGCCTTAGATGCCCGGGATAAGGAATTGGGTTGCCTTCGTTTTGAAATCAGCCGCAGCGTCGATCAGACTAATGTCTTCACGTTAACAGAGCTTTATAAAGATATGGAATCCCTAGAGGAACACCGCAAAACTCCGCACTTCCTGCTCTTCCGGGAACGAGTTAAAGACGGTCTCATTCTCAGCAAGCAATCTGTCTGCGGTGAAGTGATTGACTCTTAACCCGATCAGCCAACCGCATCTGCGGCGGTCTTGCCGGGCTTGTCGACCTCATCGTAATTATCCGGTTTATCGACTCGTCTGAAGTGCAACTGCGACACCCTGCGGGCTTCCACTTTGGTTGCAGTCACTTCGTAGTTTTCGATGCGGAGCATCTCGCCAAGCTTCGGGAAATGCCCCAATTTGCCAATAACGTAACCACCAATCGTGGTAACCTCATCACTCTCAAGATCAAGCTCGGTGAGATCATTCAACTCATAGAGATTGAGCATGCCTTCGACGGTAAACTCTTCTTCATTGATGCGATGAAACTCTGATAAGACCGCGCCATAAAATTCATCCTGAATGTCGCCGACAATTTCTTCGAGCACGTTGTCGAGAGTGACAATACCCA
>VFKY01000309.1 GCA_009885275.1 Verrucomicrobiota bacterium
GAAGGACTCATTTCTTGAGATAACAGTTGGTTCAGTTTCAGTTTTGTAGGAGGTCAATACCCTTATATCCCGCAAATCCTACGGGTTTGTCGAGTTTTTTCCATAAACTGGCCTCGGGAAGATGCTGTTATTTGAGTGTTAGTCCCGCAAAACTGACGGATAACACCTCAAATTCGCTGTTAGTCCTGAGGACAAAATAACACTTTTTCTGTTAGGGTGTTCAAATCAACACTTTATAAATATGGAGTCATCAACGACCAGCAATCAGAGGGTTACTTGAGTGCGATTATATCTGGTGATTGTGTCCTCAGTATGGATCTGGCCACCGACTGCTTGATGAGCATCTTGGAAGAGTAAAGAGAGTAATCGAGACAATGAGCACATAGATTTGTTGGAACATCGGGCTGTTTGGGGTGGCTGAACGTGAAAACGATGGCAATCCCATGTCTGCGACACATCTTCTGTCTGACGCGCAACTCGGGTTCTCTTCCTCTCTTTGTCTATTCATCATGAGCTCATCACATAGCGTCTCTGTTTTATGGGGCAACGACATACTGGTGCTTTTATTGGAACTAAAATGCCCTTTCTCCTCAGTGTGCTTTTTTGATTGCAGAAGGAATTGTGGGCGCGCTCTAAAAAACAGTGGCGACAGTCCCATTACCCACTAAGTTCCAAATTCCTTCAATGCATTCAGAGTTCGATTTTCATTACGCCATCGAGAACACGAAGGTTCTACACGAACCGGATCGTCGTATCGACACCTTTGGTAGCACCCAGTTTGAGTTTCATCTGGTGAGTGAACTCATGGATGCGGCGAATGTGACTCGAATCCGTTTTGGGAGCATTCAGGCGGAAAAGCCGCTTATCATGAAACCGGAAGGGATGGAGGATTGGAGTTTTGATGGCTTTGGTGAAGAGGGGGCAGCTTTTGGTGAGTGGATGAAGGATCACTTTAAAAGCATGGCCATTCTTCGTTACGGTTTCAATTTCAAGCGCGGTGAAGTGACAGAAGAACTCGTGCATGAACCGTTGGAGGCGGTCTGTGATCGCCTCAAGGAAGATATGCGAGTCTCCGGCAACCCTATGCGCGCCATCATTCAAGGCGTCGATGACACTTGGGAAATCTCCTTATTACGTTTCACTTTTGAGATGATCGCCCGGTCCCATAACATCAACATTTTTGATTTTAAACGTCGAGGCCTACTCGGCTAAGTGTGGTCCATAAGACATGAACAAGCTTAAGATTATTGTTTCATTAATTGCGATTGGCCTCGTGGGTTCCATGATCGCTTATGCTTACCTCAGTTACACTAAGGTAGTAAAAAATGACAATAAACTGGTTGCTGAGATTCATGTGTTGCAGACTAACAAAAAAGATCTGCCTGACCCTGGAGTCCGCCATTTTGATAATGCCATCGCTCAACTTCGAGCTGGCGATGAATCGGGGGGGCGCAACGCGCTTTATGAGCTCTTGCGGCAGTATGCTACTTCCAAGTATGCTCCTGAGGCTAAGCGCATCATCGGTGAAATGAACCTCGATAGCATGTTCCTTTCAGACGACGTTTTATTGAAAAAGGAATACATCGTGCAGCCCGGTGACTCGCTCGGGCTTATCGCGCGGAAAAATCAAACAACCATTGAGTCCATCATGCGGGTTAATGGCATGTTGAGTACAGGACTACAACCCGGTGACCACTTGTCTGTTCTCCCCCTCGACTTCGAAATCGTTGTGGACGCTTCTGCTAAAACACTGACGCTCTTGCGTAACAAACTCTTTTTTAAGGAGTATCAAGCCATTGATGTCAAATTGCCCTCAAGTGTGAAGGCTCCCTCAGAGATAACTATCAATGACAAGGCTGCGTGGATGAGAGGTAAACGTGTATTGTCCACGGATTCTGAGTTTATGACCGCTGACAAATGGCTCATGGGGAGCAAGCCTGGCTTCACGATCTGCGCTCAGTCCCAGGCAAAATCTGCAGAGGATTCTATTCAAGTTGTTGTCGCCAAATCAAGTAAAACTCTTGCCCCCGTAAAATTACCAACTCCAAAAAGGGATGCGACAGATAAGTCGCCCATGGAAAACAAGGAGGATGATCATATCGCTATTAATAGTGTTCCCCAAACAGGCGTATTTCTCCCGCGCGAGGACATCGAAGAACTTTTCACCCTTATTCGCACGCAAACACCTGTGAAGGTTCTGCGCTAAATACGCATTCACCATTCTTTCTAAATAATTATGAAACACGTTTTGGAATTCGAAAAACCTATCGTTAAAGCTCGTGAAGAGCTTGAGGAGTTGCGACGCAAACAGGAGTTGAAAAACACCGCCAAGGTTACACTTGCGATTACGGATTTGGAGAAGAAGGTCGAAGAGCTCCAAACCATGACCTACGCCAATATTAGCCCCTGGCAACGTGTGCAAATCGCCCGACATCTTCAGCGTCCCTATATGCTCGACTACACAAAGCTTTGCTTTGACGAGTTCATAGAAGTTCATGGTGATCGCCACATTGGAGATGACAACGCAATGCCTGGAGGTTTCGCGACTATTGACGGTCAAAAGGTCATGCTGATCGGCCATCAAAAGGGACGTGATACCAAGGAAAATTTACTACGTAACTTTGGTAGTGCCCATCCAGAAGGCTACCGTAAAGCCCTTCGTCTCATGCGTATGGCGGAGAAATTTAGTCTGCCTGTCATTACGATGATTGACACTCCCGGAGCCTTTCCCGGTATCGGAGCAGAAGAGCGTAACATTGCCGAAGCAATCGCTTTCAACCTGCGTGAAATGATGACCATCCGCACCCCCATGATCTCGGTCGTGATCGGCGAAGGTGGCTCCGGTGGTGCCCTCGGCATCGGCGTGACCGATCGCATCCTCATGATGGAGAATGCTTACTATTCTGTGATTTCACCCGAAGGGTGTGCTGCCATTCTCTGGAAACATCGTCAGCATGCCCCAGAGGCTGCAGAAGCATTGAAGCTGAGTGCGCCAGACTTAATGGAACTGGGAATCATAGATGGCATCATCGCCGAACCCACCGGTGGCGCGCATCACGATCACCATGCGGCAGCGGCATCACTGAAGGCAGGTTTGTTGGGAGCTTTGAGTGATCTCAAATTGCTCTCTATTGAGAAACTACTCGATCAACGTTACGACAAATTTCGAGCCATGGGTAAGTTCACCGAAGGTTCATAACCCGGAAAAGAAGAAAGGAGCGCGGACACTCCTGTCCGCTTTTCTTTATTGTAGGCGGCTGCCTCTGGATAGTGATTGAGAAAATACAGCGGACAGGAGTGTCCTCGCTCCTTTCATGCTCCCTTAAATCACCGTGTTATTCACGGCATTGTTTTCCTTGTCGAGCAGCCAGCGTTTCGGCTGAATCGGCTTATCATCAATGCCCCAGGCCATGATGGTGACGAGGTGCCCCTTGCCGATGAGATGGGCGGCAGCACCATTGATGACGATGTGGCCAGAGCCTTCGACACCTTCAATCACATAGGTCTCAAGGCGTGCGCCATTGGAGATGGAAGTGACGAGTACCTTTTCTCCCACCCAGAGGTCTGCCATCCGCATGAGATCAGTGGGTATGGTGATGCTGCCTTCGTATTCGACATTAGCATCGGTGATGGTGGCGCGATGGAGTTTGGATTTGAGTTGAGTTCGTAACACAAGATGAAGAATGCTTTTCCAAGTCGCAGCGTCAAGCAGTTTGCCACACCGTTTTTTGACATCTGGCACTTCATGCTTATGATCCGCGCCCCTGTTTGGTTCAATTAATACTAAAATACTACGATGAGCACTGAAAAGACACACACCCATGAGTTCCAAGCCGAAGTTCGCCAACTTTTGGATATCGTCATTCACTCTCTCTACACTGATCGTGAGATATTCGTGCGTGAACTGGTTTCCAATGCTTCCGATGCTCTTGAAAAGATGCGTCTCCTGCAACTGACAGAGAAGAGCGTCTTTGATGATCAGCTTCCCTTGGAGATCAATATTTCTACTGATGAAGCTGCCCGCACCCTTACTTTTTCAGACTATGGTATTGGGATGACTCGAGCTGAGTTGACCGAAAACCTCGGCACCATTGCGCATTCGGGCTCCAAAGCATTTGTGCAAGCGATGAAGCAGGGGGGCAAGGACGGCTCCAATGTCATCGGTCAGTTCGGGGTCGGTTTTTACTCCGCTTTCATGGTGGCCAGTGAGGTGAAGGTCTATTCACACTCCTGGAATAACGATGCAGAACACTTAGTCTGGTCGAGCGATGGCGCTACCGGATACAATATCGAAGAAGCACCCGGACAGCATCGTGGTTGCAAACTCGTGCTTCAACTCAAGGAAGAGGATGCAGAGTATGCGAAGCCCGAACGGATCAAACAGATCCTAGCCAAGTATTCAAACTTCGTGGGATTCCCAATCAATCTTAATGGCGATCGCATCAACAACATCGAAGCTCTCTGGCTCAAGGGAAAAAGTGAAGTCACGGAAGAGCAATACAAGGAGTTTTATAAGTTTGCCTCCCACTCATTTGATGAACCCAAATATACCTTTCATTTTAACGCAGATGCTCCGCTTAACATCAATGCGTTGCTATTCGCACCGACGAGCAATTCCGAACTCTATGGCATGGGGCAGATGGAGCCGGGTGTCGCACTTTACAGTCGCCGAGTCTTGATTGATCAGCATCCGAAGAAGTTCCTTCCTGAGTGGATGCGCTTCATCCGAGGCGTTGTTGACAGTGAAGACCTGCCTTTAAACATTTCGCGTGAGACCATGCAGGATAGCGTGTTGTTTCGAAAACTTGGCCAGACGGTGCAAGGACGCTTGCTCAAGTTTCTCGAACGCGAAGCGGAAGGCGACGCTAAAAAGTATGAAGAATTCTACAAAGACTTCAGTCGTTTTCTTAAAGAAGGTGTGGCCACTGATTTTGACAATCGTAACGCCATTGCCAAGCTCTTACGCTTCGAATCCTCGCTTACTGCAGATACTGAAACTATCAGTTTCGCCGGCTATGTCTCACGCATGAAGGAGGAACAGAAAAACATCTATTACCAGATCGGATCAAACCGAAAGACAATTGAAGCTGGTCCTTATCTCGAAGCTTTCAAAGCTCAGGGATGTGAAGTCTTATTCCTTTATGAAGCTATCGATGACTATGTTGTCAGCGCGCTCAGTGAATTTGATGGTAAGAAGTTGACTGCGGTGAATTCCAATGATGTTGATCTTGGTGAATCCAGCATAGAAGGGGATTCATTAAGTACAGATGATGCCGATAAGCTTTGCGCATGGCTCAAGGAAAATCTTCAGGGGCGTGTGCAGGAAGTGCGAATTGGCAAACGTCTCGTCAGCAGCCCAGCCATGGCCGTGATGCCGGATGGCGAAATGAGCCCACAGTTGCGTCAGATGATGAAGGCCATGAAGAATGAAGACTTCGGCTCCGCTCAGGTCGTGCTCGAAATCAACCCCGCCCATGCCATCGTGCGTAAGCTCGCCGGAGTCACGGCCTCGAATCCTGAATTGTCAGGATTATTAGCCCAGCAGTTGCTCGATAACGCCTTGCTTTCCGCAGGGTTGCTCGATGATCCTCAGACCATGATCAATCGCATGCATAAAATCATGGAGCAGGCATTGGCCTGATTAGTGTGGATTCAGGATAGGCGTATGTGTAATTTTTGATGATGGATGGCGAGGATGTTCGCGTTTATAGGGGATGAATTTTCAACTCGTTATACTCGCATTTTGCCTCCCTTCATTTTTGCTCTGCGCCGCTGAGTCAGTAAACTCAAAGCCCAATATTGTTGTCATCCTCGCCGATGACATGGGTTACTCTGACATTGGCTGTTATGGCAGTGAAATCGATACGCCAAATCTCGATGCTCTAGCAAAGGGAGGATTACGCTTCACCCAGTTTTATAACACCGCACGTTGTTGTCCCACGCGGGCGAGTCTCCTCACAGGGCTCTATCCACATCAGGCCGGGATTGGACATATGACAGAGGATAAGAAAATTGAAGGCTATCGCGGTGAATTGAACAAAAACTGTGTCACCATCGCTGAAGCACTTAAGCCTTCTGGTTACAAATCGTATGCCGTTGGCAAATGGCATGTCACTAAGGCCACAAATCCGAAAGCTGAAGCCGATAAGTATAACTGGCCACTTCAACGTGGTTTCGATCGTTTCTACGGAACCATTCATGGAGGAGGAAGCTTCTTTGATCCAACTTCTCTCACGCGCGACAATCAATTGATCTCGCCATTCGCTGATCCTGAGTATCCGAGTAATGATTATTACTATACCGATGCGATCAGCGATCACGCGATTAAATTTTTGAATGAGAATGAAAAAGGGAAACCATTTTTTCTCTATGTTGCTTACACAGCCGCACATTGGCCCATGCATGCACGGGAGAAAGACATTGCTAAATACAAAGGTCGTTATGCAATCGGCTACGAAGCGGTACGCAAGACACGATACGATAAAATGCTTAAAGAAGGCGTGATCAGTACTGGAAACACGACGAATTGGCCATTGCCACCGAACCTCGGTGAAAAAGAGTTCTGGGAGTGGGACCAGCGCAACATGGAAGTATTTGCCGCGATGGTGGACTGCATGGATCAAGGCATCGGTCGTATCGTTCAGGCGCTCAAAGCCTCTGGACAGTATGAGAATACTCTTATCTGTTTTATGCAAGACAACGGAGGTTGCGCGGAAGGCATGGGTCGTGGAAAAGAAGGTGCGACAAGGGCGGAAAACGCAATACTGCCAGTGTTAAGAAAGGATTACCTCCAGCCTGATATGATTCCCAAACAAACACGCGATGGTTTTCCAATGCGTCAGGGTAAAGGTGTTATGGCAGGATCCGGTGATACTTTCATTGGTTATGGTGAAGCTTGGGCAACAGTTTCGAACACTCCGTTCCGCATGTATAAGCATTGGGTTCATGAAGGAGGGATTAGCACGCCACTCATCGCTCATTGGCCTTCGGGAATTTCTCGCAAAGGTGAACTTGAGAGCACTCCAGGTCACTTGATTGATATTATGGCCACAGCCGTAGATATCTCTATGACGACGTATCCGGCCAATGTGAAACCCATGGAAGGTCGTAGTCTTGTTCCACTCTTCACGGGTGGTAAAATTGAGCGCGAAGCACTTTACTGGGAGCACGAAGGCAATGCCGCTGTGCGTGTTGGCGATTGGAAACTTGTCGCCGAACACGGTAAGCCTTGGGAGCTGTATAATATAGCACTGGATCGTTCCGAGCAGCATGATCTTAGTCAACAAGAAGCCACGCGTGTGCAACAAATGACCGCGATGTATGAAGCCTATGCGAAGCGAGCAAATGTGGAATCGTGGGACAAGGTTAATCCGAAGAGTCCGACCAAGCGGGCAGAAATGAACAAAAAGAAGACTAATTGATAAAGCATGATCGTTGCTCCATATATTTGATGGACACTAGTCGAGAAGGATCATTCAAGCACCTTTTGTAACGGATAGCTTTACGGTTTCACCAAGAGTTGCTAAAACATAGCAACACATGAAACTCATCCTTTGTCTCCACGTCATGATTCTGATCTTGTCGGCTTCTTATTCTCAGGCTCAAACACAGGTTGCTCCTAAGGATTGGATTAATTCGGAAAATCTCGCAGAAGTGCAGAATCCGCTTCAAGCACAACTGGACACTGGTAAAGATATGGTCAGCACGGCATGGAGCATGGCTCGGGTCAAGGACGCGGAATTGTTCATCACTTACATCAACGTTTGGGAGAAGCTTCCAGCAAAGGAGCGTGAGGCATTGTATAACGAACAAGAAAAATGGTTGAAACTGCGAAAGAAAAATGTGGAAGCCGCCAACGATGGCAAGAGCGGTCAAATCGGTCGTTTACAAGCTGCATCAGAACATCAAAGCATGACCGAATCTCGTATTAAGGAAATCAAAATGCGGTTGCCTAAAAACTGAAAAGGAGATTAAATTTATGAGGCAAATATATTTGATATGGTTGGTACTTTTGAACACATTACTTGGATGCGCTTCGTTACCTGCGGATAATGCTAGCTTCGATTGGAAGCAGGTTGGCAAAGCGCATGAGGAAGCACAAAAGACAGGGATCTGTGAGATACACAAAATTAAAATGACCCTTGAGTCTGTCCCTATACGATGGGGTGAAGCGACTCCTCCAGCCCCAGGGGATCCGTCGTATCAATATCGCATGGAGAATTTCCCCAATTACACGCAAGTCATTGAAGGAGGCTGTGTCAAGATTCCAGGGAAGAACTCTAAGATGACTTTCATCTGTTCCCTTTGTAAGGGAAAAGCAATTGCGTGGAAGAATATCAAGATATAGAACCTCTACAGGTCTTGGGGCGCGTTACCCATCCCAGCTTTTGCCATTCCAATCAATCATCCTCTCGATGAGAGACACTGATCCTTTGGTAAAAGCATCAAACAACGCTTCACCTTTCTCGGCACTGGCTTCACGTGGATCCCCTACATGACCGTGCTCACTGCGATCGGTCATGATCCAACCGCGTGATGCCGGTTCGAAGGCTTTACCGAAATCCTGTGGCGGTACGTTACGATAATCTTTCACGAGATCCGGCGTTAATCGAAGTACCATCGAGGTCTCCCATTCACAAGCATGGCCCATGACAGTCTGATTGAGATCAGGATGCGCTAGGCGAGCATCGGTGACGAGATTCCAATAGGTGGCGAAAAGCAGTAGGAGGTCTTTGCGATTCCGATAGCGTTGCCGCATTTCGAAGACAGTCTGAATGCCCGGTATGTCATTCCCTCCGTGACCGTTGATGATGAGCAAGCGCTTGAAGCCGTGGTGAATGAAGTTGTCCAGCAAACCACAGAGCATGTCGAGATAGAGGCGAGGTTCCGCAGACAATGTGCCAGGGAAATCCATGTGATGATGGGAATTACCAAGCCATTGAAGAGGAGCGAATACAGCACGTTCACCAAGTTGCTCTTCTGCGCGTTTCGCGATCTCTCCCATGAGCATGGAGTCTGTGAAAACCGGTAAATGTCGCCCATGCTGTTCAAGGGCGGCAACAGGGAAGACAATGGGCGTGTCTTTGCTCAATGCCGCGACATCGGGCCAGGTAAGGTTTTGAAGGAGCATAGCGGTGTGAATAAGAGGGTGTTTATAAAATGAACGAGCACATCGGAGACGGTCTTACGATGCCTAAGGCTTCTTTTTCGACATGGCAAGGGTTACTCGTCCAATGGTGTGGATGCTATTTCAGCCACTCGACACTGAGGATCTGTTCCACCTTCATGTCGCCACCAGCTTCGGGGATTTTCTCGGTGGATGACTTCCATTGCACGCGGCATTTTTTGCCCTTGTAGCCCTTGGGATTTCCAAAAACTTTCTCCACCGATGCATCCGGCCTGAGGATGAAAAAGGAGACTTCTTTCCCACCATCGGTCTTCATCTGCCAGTGGGCGTAGTCGCCCTCCTCGATTCCTAGGAAAGTGCCATCGGTGCTTTGAATGGCTTGAGGTTTGGTGGCAACGCCCTTGCTTTTGAATGCGATGATGAAGTTTTTATAGTTCGACGTCAGACGTTCGGCCTCGAAGAGGAAGTCTTTTGAATCTGTTGGTACAGACTTTTTCTCCGTGTCCAACCATTTGAACATCTTCCCGTTTTTGAAGTAGAAGCGGTCCTCGTAACGTGCGACGATCTTCCCGGTGTCCTGATTAATGGTGCTGTAATGACGGAATACGAAGAGCGGTTGCCCGTTCTCCAGATAGAATTCCTCGCTGCCGTCGCCATCCTCTCCCGGCACGGTTGCGATGATCTTGCGCAACTCCTTCCCGTCGATCCAGCCTTGCAGTTCAAACACCAGCGGCTCGTCCTTGTGCGTGGCTTTGACCTGCTTGAAGGACGCCACTTTCTCATTGATCTCCTTATAGACTGCACGGTGATGGGCAGTGTCATCCTGAGCTTGCGCAGGCGATTGTAGGACGATCAAGAGCACGGCAAAGAGCATGGAGGATGTTTTCATCGGCAGCAGCATTGCAGAAAGGTGAAGAACGGCAAGGGGATGAGTAATAAGGTGTGCGGACATTCTTTTTCGCATCAGTGAGCGAGAGCTACTCGCTTGCCTATTAAAGGGGAGTAGCGCAAATACTTTTGCATAATATTATATGAAGTAACCGCCGCATTACATACTCTGATGGTAAGAATGATGAAAAGACTTTGTCTCTAACATCATCGACAATAAATTTTTTTGATAAAGGCTCTACCCCAGCAGTATCTATCCTCAAAAAGCGCGTGCTTGAACGGTTTCCTCTGCTTTAGTAAGTACCTCTCAATGAAGAATCCTGTCCTCACTCTAAAGCTCGTTGCCTTGTCACTTGTCAAGGCGCTGCTGTGTCTGTGCCTCATGACATCTTGTGGGAAGCTCAAGGAGTTTCTGCCCAAGCAATCGCCTAAACTTGAAATTCCCAAAGAAGCTCCGCTCACGGCGGAGGAAGAAAAAATGCAGAAAATTCTCGAAGACGGCAAAGTCTTTGCTCCCGTTGGAGAACCTGCTGTGCCCGCTCCGGCAGCCGTTGCGTTTGAGTTGAATAAATCCGCAATGGTTTCAATTCTGCTTTATCATGATTTCGTAGAGCGCATTCCGCGCAATGAAATGATGGTGAGTGTACCAGTCTTCCGAGCACAGTTGCAGGCACTGAAGGATGCGAACATCTCCGTGATCCCTATGTCGGATCTTTTGGCTTGGAAGCGTGGTGAAAAAAATATCCCAGAGGAATCTGTGGTGATTACGCTCGATGATGGGTGGCTCGGAGTCCATGAATTAGCCTTTCCCATTCTCAAAGAATTTGGCTATCCATTCACCATCTATCTCTATAAAAAATACGTGAACAGTGGAGGACGTTCCCTGAAGGTTGAACAGATCAATGAAATGCTTAAGTATGGAGCGGAACTTGGCAGTCACAGTGTCTCGCATCAACCTCTCGACCTTTCTAAAAAAGGAAAAACGGATGAGCAATATTTAGTCTGGCTAAATGAAGAGATCGTGGAATCAAAAAAGTGGTTGGAGGAAACATTTCAGGTTCCTTGTAAAACCTTTGCTTATCCATACGGCAATAAGACTGATGAGATCGTCAAGATGACTATGGAGGCTGGCTACGAAGCAGCTGTGACGGTGAATCCTCAAAAAATAACTTGGGATACCATGAACGGGAAACTGCCACGTTTCACTCAACTCGGAGACAAGGATGTGAACTTCAAGCTCGCCACCAGTTTTCGCGGCAGCAATGATGTTAGCAACAGCAAGTTTATCAAGACGGATGCTGTCGATGAGAAGGGGAAGAAATTGGTACAACTCACACCTACGCCTAATTCTACCATCACAGATCGATTGCCTTTGATTGAGGCTGATATTTCCCAACTGGGAGACATTATCCCCGAGAGCATTGTTTTGCGTTTGAGTGGTTTTGGTGCCGTACCAGTGGAGTATGACCCAGCAAAAAAAATCATTCGTTACCGGGTGGCACAAAAACTTCGCACGAAAGAATGCACCGTGGCTCTCTCCTTCAAAAAATCAGGTGACGATAAGGCGGAAATTCTCAATTGGAAATTCACTATCGATCAGAAAGCCAGCTATCAACCCATCACTGCCGTTGAGCCTTCACCCGTAAAATCGCCCGGTCCAGTTGAAGTGCGTAAAGGCGCTTAATTACAAATCATTTAATTCTTATGTTCTCAGCTCTTCAAGAAAAACTCGATGGTGCCTTCAAGAAAATACGGGGTCTTCACAAAATTAGTGAAACCAATATAGGCGATGCTCTTCGTGAAATTCGCATGGCACTTCTTGAGGCGGATGTGGATTTCAAGGTTGCCAAAGACCTCATTGAAGAGATTAAAACCAAGGCTCTTGGAGAAGAGGTGCTGAGGTCTGTTTCTCCTGGGCAGCAGATTGTAAAAATATTTCATGATGAGGTGGTGAAGCTGCTCGGGGGGGGCACTTCCTCTCTGGACCTCAATCCACCTCAGCGCATCCTCATTGCCGGGCTCAACGGAGCAGGTAAAACCACCACCTCTGCAAAGCTCGCCAACTACCTCAAGAAACAAGGAAAACGTCCTTTGCTCATTGCTTGTGACGTTTTTCGTCCAGCAGCGGTTAAACAACTGGTGGTGCTTGGTGAAAGCATTGGCGTGCCTGTGTTCCAACCGCAAGAAGGAGAGAAAGACGCGCTGAAAGTAGCGAAGCAAGCACTCGACTGGATTCAACAGCAGGGTGGCGGCATCGCTATTTTCGATACCGCAGGCCGTCAGGAAGTGGATGACGCCTTGCTTGACGAATTAGTGAAGCTCAAGGCAATCGTGCAGCCGCGTGAAGTGCTTCTCGTGGCCGACGCAGCAACAGGACAACAGTCCGTCAGTGTCGCCAAGACTTTCCATGAGGCGATTGGAGTCACGGGACTCATCATGACCA
>VFKY01000037.1 GCA_009885275.1 Verrucomicrobiota bacterium
AAAGGATAAAGTAAAGATGAACCCTCCGTCCGGCAGTGCTGATCTCGTGGAACCCGCCGGACCGACGGATCCCACCATCTCCTTCATCGCGCTGCGCGAGCCTGCGGGACGACTCATTTCTGTTTTCTCTGCCTATTCACTTCACTATGTAGGGGGAGTTGGGTCCGGTCATATATCAGCCGACTACTACGGCATGTATTGCGAAGCTTTGAAGAAGCTTCAAGCAGGCGCGGAGAATGATCCTCCTTTCGTCGCGCTCATGGCAAACGGCACCAGTGGCGATATCAATAACATTAATTTTCGCACGCCGCGCCCAAGCAAGCCGCCCTATGAACAAATGCGTTACGTCGCTGAGGATGTCGCTAACAAGGTCAACTCAACGTTGGCAAAGGTTAGCTGGAAAAGCAGCGCATCACTCGATGCCCGTTATCGCGAGCTAGGTATCGCGTGGCGGAAGGTCGATACCGAACTCCTGACGTGGGCCAAGGAGACTGAAGCCAAGGCTCCACGCATTCAAAGTAAGACTGACATCGCCACGGTGTATGCAGGTCGCATCCAGCGACTCGCACAAGCCAGTCCGGAAACCAAAGCGCCGGTCCAAGTGTTGCGCATCGGCGATGTGTGCATAGGCACATCGCCATGCGAAACATTTGCCGAGATAGGTCTTGATTTCAAAAAGCTCAGCCCCATCGCCCACTCTTTCATGGTTGAACTCGCAAACGGTTACTACGGTTACTTACCCACACCACGTCACTTTGAACTCGGAGGTTACGAAACATGGCCCGGCACGAATTACATTGAACCGCAGGCTTCAGTTAAAATTATGGCCGCGCTATTGGAGATGGCGACTGAGGTCAAAGAGGGAGCAAAGGAATAGGCATAACCAACCTCCATTTTTTCTATTTACCCCGTGAAACAATGACAACCTTGAAACAATTTTTTCTCACGCTTCCAATTCTACTTATTTCGCTCAGCGCATGGGCTGAATCAAAGGAACGATGGGTATACGCGCCCGCCAATTACCAGGTTAATGAACAGGCTGACCGTATCATCACGTTGATGAAGCGCGCGAAGGCTGCGGGTTACACACACTTCTTGATTACCGATTCAAAATTTTCCAGAGTGCCGACATTACCGCAACGCTATTTTGACAACGTCGACCGCGTACGTAACGCCGCTAAGGAGATTGGGATCGAACTAGTGCCCGCGTTGTTCGGTGTCGGCTACTCGAACGATCTGCTCTCCAATGATCCCAATCTCGCAGAAGGCCTGCCCGTCAAAGATGCATTATTTGTCGTTAAAGATTCCGTTGCACGTCACGTGCCCGATCCGGCTGTGGTGTTGAAAGACACCTCGCTGATAAATCGCAAGGCATGGGGATTTATTGACGAAAATCTTGTTTCAGAAAACGGAGCGCTGAGATCGAATGCTACAGAAGCGAATGCGCGACTCAGTCAGCGTTTGAAGGTGCAACCGTTTCGGCAATATCACATTTCGGTGAACATCAAGACAACCGACTTTAAAGGCGGACGAGCAGAAATTAAAGCGATCACTAGCGAAGGTAAGCAACTCAATCACACCTATCTCCACGAACAACCGACGCAGGACTGGAGTATACATCACATCACGTTCAACTCGCTGGATCACACGGAAATCACACTTTATTTTGGCGTGTGGGGTGGGCATCAAGGAACCCTATGGTGGCGTGATCCATTCATTGAGGAGTGCGGACTCGTCAATGTGCTCCGCCGTCCCGGCGCACCGTTTGTTGTTAAAACGGAAGAAGGTATCATGCTCAAAGAAGGTAAGGACTTCGACTCAGTGGCAGATTCGAAGCTCGGTAGTGTGCCCTATGCAGGTGAATACGAACCGTGGCACGAATCGCCGAATCTTCACACACACAGCATCCCTGATGGAACGCGATTACGTGTTTCGTTTTATCATCCGCACATCATCTACGAAGGGCAGGTTTGCGCTTGTGTTAGCGAGCCGGCCTTTACTTCCTTACTCCAACGACAAGCAATCGATGTCCATAAACTATGGAGTGCCTCCAGTTATATGATGAGTCACGATGAATGGCGCGTGTTGAACTGGTGCGCCGCCTGTCAGTCGCGCCATCTCACCCCCGGCCAGATCGTCGCCGATAACGTGCGCGCTTGCACTAACATCCTGCGCACTGCAGCACCCGACGCTCGCCTGTTTGTCTGGAACGATATGTTTGATCCACATCACAATGCAAAGCCAAACTACTACCTCGTCAACGGTGACCTCACCGGCTCATGGGAGGGACTCGACAAGAACGTCATCATCGTAAATTGGAACTCGGATAAAGCGGTCGAGAGTTTGAAATTTTTCGCTGATCGTGGACACCGTCAACTCATTGCTGGTTACTACGATAGCCCGCTTTCCATGACTAAGCAGTGGCTTGAAAAAGCGAAGAGCGTTGCCGGCGTGCAAGGCGTGATGTACACGACGTGGACTGTAAACTATTCGCAACTGGAGGCCTTCGCTAAAATGCTCGACGAGGCTGGCTTCTGAAAGGAATGACAAAAATATTGAGTGTGACCAAAGATTATTTACGAATAAGTAAGCACTTGTTTGTTGCAAACAGTATCAATCACGGCTTGCCCAATAACTCGAGCTTCTCGTCACGCAATCCTACCAGCACGCTGTTGCCCGCTGTATCCACCCTCAGTTCGCCGTAACGGGCTTTGGCATAGAGATCAGCATGGCCTTCCTGAAAAAAGAAGGACTCCGCTCCCAATCGTAAGCCACCGCGATTGCGATAACGCAACAGTGCTTCGTTCGCGGTTGGTGGCTTGTCGTCTTCTAGGCGTGCTTCGATGCCAACCCCTTGGGCATCGATTTGTACGATCAGTCGCCCGTCCATGTTGATATTATTCTCATGAAAATTTCTGGTG
>VFKY01000068.1 GCA_009885275.1 Verrucomicrobiota bacterium
ATCTTGGGTTTACTACCAACAGTAATGACGATTTCGAGTTGAACCAGGATAAGTATTATAGCAAAGCCACCAATTGGCTGGTGAAAAATGCCGATCAAATGACGCCTTCACTGGCAACGCTGGATGCCGTGATGAGTTCGATCAAGACAACGCCCGCCAAATAGCCGAGAATAACTCGCTTTCATAGGATCAGGAGTGACATCCACCTGATGGGGCAACCGCGTTGCGGTTGAGATGCTTGTGTCGCTATCCCACGGGTTGAAACCCGTGGCTATTCGAGGAGTATCGCGTTGCGATACAGCGAACGCATCCTGCTCTGTTCAGCGGAAACTAGCTCGTCGAACCCTTAAACCTTAACCCTTAAACCTTAAACCTTATCTCTTACCCCTTAAACCTTAAACCTTAAACCTTAAACCTTACCCCTTAACCCTTATCGCCCCACCTTCTCGTACCCATTTCCTCGGGAACAGTGTTCGAAGAGATGCTGGTAAACTTCATGAGCTTGAAGTGTGGCGGAGCGTGGAAGGTTAGGCAAATCACCAATCAACACCGGCCAGTCAGACACATCTTCCGGCAAGCGACCATGAGAACCTTTGACCAGTGAAGCATCGAGCGGAATAATGTCGAAAAGTGTGCGCATGCGCAGAGTCTTGAGAAAGAGTTTCCATGCGAGCTTAAGCTTGGGATATTTGATAGCCGGATCGAGAAAGAGTTCGACCGGATCGTAACCACACTTGCGATGAATATCGACACACCTAGCATAGTCAGGGGCGAGTTTGTCATCGAACCAGTAATAGTAGGTGAACCAACTGCGAAAGTCTGATACTGCAATGAGATCACCGCTGCGTTCGTGATTGAGTCCAGCGTAATACTTTTCTTGAGTACCTAGTACCTGCTGCACGCCAGTGGTTGCTTCCAAGACTTCGCGAACTTCCTTCAAAAATGCAGGATCCCTAACATAAACATGGGCGACTTGATGGTCAGCGATAGCGAAGACATTACTGCCGCCGAGATCCAGAGTCTCTGCACCCAACTCATCCTTAATGGATAACCAGCCTTTCTCGCGGAAGATGCGATTCAAATGTATCGGGCGATCCACATTCGTAATGCCATATTCTGAGAGCAGGATAACTTTGATATTGCGATGCTCATAAAAGCGGATGAGATCACCAACCACTTCATCAATTTCTTGAAGCGATTTAGTGATCTTTTCCATCTCCAAGCCGTAACGCTGAAGATCGTAATCGAGATGCGGGAGATAAACCAGACTGAGACTCGGCCAACATTTCTCTTCAGTCCACTTCGCGGATGCGGCGATCCATGCGGTGGATTTGATGCTGGAGGCCGGACCCCAAAAGTTTGGAAAAGGAAAGTCGCCAAGGTCTTTTTTAATCCTTGCCCGCAATCCCATCGGTTGCGTGTGTACATCAAAAACCTTGCGTCCATCAGCAGGGTATAAGGGACGAGGCGTGATGGAAAAATCGGCCGTCGAATACATGTTGAACCACCAGAAAAGTTTGGCGCATGTGAACTCCGGATCGATTCGTCGGAGTCCTTCCCAAAGCTTTTCGCCGTTGACGAGACGATTGCTTTGCTTCCAGAAGCGATGCTCATCATAATTCCTCTCATACCATCCGTTCCCCACGATGCCGTGATCACTAGGTAGCTTACCGGTGAGATACGTACTCTGCATGGAGCAAGTCACGGCAGGAAGACTGGGCTGAACACGAGCAATGCGATTGCGCTCCATGAACTCGCGGATGCGTGGTGTGGCATCGCAAATAAGCCGCGGAGTAAGGCCGACGACGTTAAGAATGGCGGTGCGCTGCATGTTTACAATTTAGGAAGGAGCGATAGCATCATGCCATCTCAGACAATGGTCTGGTCTGTGATTTTCACTTCGCCCAGTCCCACATAAGCGCCGCCACATAACCGATTCTGCATGAGACATGAAGAATCTGATCCGTGTGGATCGTGGTCTTTTTCTCACTCTTGAGGGCATCAATGATAAAATGCAACACTAGCTCGATGATGCCAAATAAAACACGACCAGTGATCAGCCAGACGATCCCTGCATGAATCAAACAATGCGCACCAAGGCAATGAATCCACAAACCCTTGGGCTGCTCCATCCCATTTGACGGGCGGTAGTGCCTATTTTTGTTAAGGGCGAGATACTCGCCTTGCAATGGATAGTCTGCCAGCACATGCCCAATCACCAGAGCAAAAAGAAGCGTAAGTCCTTCAGCAAGAGTTTGGGGAGTTTGCGACAGTTCAAGCATAGGCATTCATTTCATCTGCACGGAATATGGCAAACGGAATTTTCAGTGTGGACTGAAATCTTTTAAGTAAAAAATTACGGGATTCCAATAACCTAAATTTGTCCCATCATCGCCACTTTTTCATTTGTCTCCCGAAGGCGACGACTCAGGGTGCTGGCAATGCCGATGAGAAGGTGAGCTGCGGGAAGCGGGCTCACATTCATAAACTCCTCTAGGCTTCCCCGGTCAATACGCCAAATCTGCGAAAACTCCAAAGCCGTCACCGTGGCACTAGCCATACCGGGGTGGAAGATATTGATCTCACCGATGGTCTCACCGGGCTCAATCCGACCGAGTAACACCTGACGGCCAGAGCGCTGGGTTGATGCATGGAGCTTACCCGAGATGACAAAGTAAAGGGAGTTCTGTTGATAGCCTTCCTCAATAAGCACTTGGCGCTCATGCACAGGAAGGAACTCCCCATAGCTACTGAGGAGAAGACGGTCATTATCGCCGAGTGGTTGGATAATACCTTTGGCGGGAAGCTCGGGTGTGGAGAAATCGGTGCTCATACAGGGAATATATATTTTGGCTGTGTGTATTCTTGCAGGAAACTTTGAGCGCTGGCAAGTAAAGAAAAGATCGTATCCAATCGAAAGATTACGATTACTCCTTCGTATAGCCCCACTCGCAATTTGTACAAATTACTCCTATCAGGTTATTTATACCAATCGTATCTCAGCTAGAACGATAGATTTTTCTGGATTTATCCCTGAACCATTTCAAATTCCCCCCTCTTTTAATTAACCAAGCCAACCCTACGATTATGTCCGAAGTCAAACAAGAGTCTCCCTGCTGCAATAGCGCCCTCACCTATGCTAACCTCCTCCTCCGTCTCTGGATCGGACTTCGTCTTTTCATGGCGGGTGTGGACAAGTTTCGTTCTGGCAATGGCTCTGGCACGACCTTCAACATGGACAATTTCCAAAAGAAGACTGAGCAAATCGCAGCTCTGATGAGCAACAACAGCTTTCTTCCTGCCTGGTCCTGTACTCTTTATGCTAAAGGTATCGCCTTCGCACTTCTTGCGGTAGGGATTTGGGTCGCCGTAGGGATTTGCACGGAGATTGGACTACTGGCAGCTGGTCTTGTCGTTCTATCTCTCGGTTTCGGACTAGCGGCTCTCCCCGATGACACCGAAGTATTACACATCGGAATTCACGTGCTCATCATTGCAGCCGCTCTCGCAACAGTGAAGAACAACAAGCTTTCCATCGATGGATTTCTTCGTGGCAAAAAATAAATAGTTCACAAGTTCGCGGATTCGTAACTATTGCCTGTTTGAATGCATGAATAACTCTCCAAAAAACAACCAGCCCATGCCATC
>VFKY01000360.1 GCA_009885275.1 Verrucomicrobiota bacterium
CATCCCATAGCGTTACTAGTCCTAGAGCGTTGGCCTAGGCTGATTTGTTGCCGGCCCTTTGGCCCTCAATCGCGGAGCTCGGGATTAAGAAGCCATGGGCATGGAGCGTAGACTTTAATCCGCCGCCTTTGAAGTTCACGCGGACTGTTGCGAAGCCGCGAAGCGAACTCCACGCTCCATGCCTAGTGTTAAAACCAGTCATTATAAAATTCTTGTGAAAGAATATAGACGCGAAATTCGTTAATGGTCTGACCACCTGATGTTATTAACTTTATGACTCTCACCGCAATCCCCCGTTCTCCTTCGTTAGTGGAAAAAGTATGCCAGCGCCTTTCGGAACTGGCCTCGCAGAACTCCCCTGAAAACGATGGGTGGCTTCCCACCGAACGGAAACTCGCAACCCAACTCAAGGTAAGTCGCAGTGTCGTACGAGAGGCCGCAAAATGTTTAGAACTACAGGGGATGATTGAAATAAAGCAGGGGCTGGGGGTGCGAGTGGTGAACCGACTCCATAAACCCCTCAACACCTCCATCACTTTGCTGGTTAATGATGACGCATCGCGTCTGCGGCAGTCCCTCGAAGTGCGCGCTGCACTGGAACCAGAAGTTGCCAGACTGGCGACATTGCGAGCCACAGCGACAACGCGCCGAGAATTGAAGGCGGCGCATCTCCGGTTGGAAAAGGCGCAAGACTTGCCTGAAGCGATAGAAGCAGATCTTGAGTTTCACCACACATTGGCAAAAATGTCAGGGAACGATATATTCGTTCTCATGCTTACTTCCATGGCGGAGCTCGGACGCGAATCAAGGCTTGCGACCATTTCTATCGCCGGAGTGGAGGTGGCCAAAGATCATCATGCAAAAATACTCAAGGCGGTGCTTGATGGCGACTCCACAAAAGCAGAAACAGCGATGCGTTATCATATCAATGCCGCCATAAACGACTTGTCAGACACTGGCAAAAAATCTTCCACCAAAGTCAAATCATGAAGTTAAAACATTATTTATGCATGCTTACGATGCTAAGCACGCAGGCACGATCTGCGGTTGATTTTGATCGGGAGATTCGCCCCCTATTGAAAAAGCATTGCGTTGAGTGCCACGGCGAAAAGAAGCAAAAGGGGGAACTGCGCCTTGATGCAAAGTCATTCGCCTTCAAGGGTGGGCACGACGGCGCGGCCATTATTCCAAAAGACAGCACTAAAAGTCCGCTCATGCAGCGCATCATTTCCGCCGATGATGATGAGCGCATGCCACCCAAGGGTGAACCTCTCACTCCAGAACAAACCTCTTTGATAAAAGCTTGGCTCGATGAAGGAGCGATATGGCCGGAGAATGATGCGGATCGTGCCGCAAAGATTGATAATCGACTCCAACACTGGTCCGTTCAGCCCGTAAAGCGACCACCACTCCCAGTGATTGCAGGGTTAGAAAAGCAACCCGAAAATCCAATTGATGCCTTCATAAAGGCTAAACTCATGGCAAGCGCATTAGAGGCATCACCAGATGCCGACAAGCGCACGTTGATACGACGACTTTATTTTGATCTTCATGGTTTGCCGCCTTCCCCGGAAGCCGTGGAAACGTTCTCTCATGATGCCGATCCCAAAGCCTATGAAAATCTCGTGGGTGTTTTGCTGAAGTCACCACGCTACGGCGAGCGCTGGGCACGGCATTGGCTGGACATCGCGCATTATGCGGACACGCATGGATTTGAGCGCGATCAACTACGTCCAAATGCCTGGCGCTATCGCGATTATGTCATTGAGTCGCTCAATTCAGACAAGCCCTATGATCAGTTTATTCGCGAACAAATCGCGGGAGATATCATCGTAGAGGACGAATCAAAAACCTCAAATCAGAAATCTCAAATGGTCATCGCCACCGGATTTCTCGCGGCTGGCCCGTGGGACTTTGTCGGCAATGTTGAGACCAAGAGTGAACTGCTCAAGCGCGGTGCTCGCGCGGGTGATCTCGATGACATAGTCACCCAAGTGATCACCTCGACCATGGGTATCACAATTAATTGTGCGCGATGCCATGATCACAAACTGGATCCCATTACTCAGGAAGAATACTACCGACTCTGGTCTGTCTTTGCTGGAGTGCGACGCGGCGACCGCGAATTGGATGCTTCTGAATCAAAGCGACTCTTGACCGAAAAAGAACGTATCACTAAACAGCTCAGCGAAACCCGCGCAGAGATCGCAAAGCTCTCGGGCACAAGCCTGTCACTCGCAGACATGGTGGGTGGAGGTGATGGACACGGCACAGGAGCCAAAGAACGCGGCATCGATTTACGCAGCGGTAATGTGGCGACAGAAAAACTAACCTATCACCGAGACATTCAGGTTAATCACATGCAAAAGATCGAATGGCCTGCGAGTGAGAAAAAAGTAACATCTCTGATACGCTCGGTTTTTGTCCCTGATGGCAAAAGTGTCATTACTCTTGAAGATAAAATAGAGCTTCGGGGCGTCCCTCAAACTTCAGGACATACTTGGGACGCTATTCGCAACGGGCCTCTCAATGCTCAGGCTCATACAAAAATTAATGGGGTAGATTATACCCAGGCGGGGCATTCCATTCTCGGACTTCATGCGAACAGCGGCATCACTTTTGATCTTGAAAAAATCCGACGCAACAGTGGATTTGGACAGCTAAAATTCACAGCAGCAATTGGCTTCGGTGCACAACCGGGTGCGGCTGCTTCACTGGCAGACTTCAGTGTGTATGTGGACGCCGAACAGAAATTTCAAAAGCTCAAAATGCGCAAGGATCAATCCGCTGTCGTGGATATCGCCATCCCTGTAACGGCGAAGACTCTCACCTTGATCGCCACGGACGGCGGTGATGGCATCGGCAGTGATCTTCTCTTTCTTGGCGATGCAAAACTCAGCGCTGAAATTGATGTGAAAACACTAGCCGTCTCCAATCAGAAGCTTCTTTTGCAACTGCAAGAAGAGACTAAAAAATTGGAAGCCGATCTTCGATCTCTCCCTGAGTCGACCAAGGTTTACGCCATCACGAAGGACTCCGGCATACCAAGTGTGGTACGCGTGCAACTTCGCGGCAATCCTGAAGACCCTCAACAGGAGGTGAAGCCAGGCGCATTTGCATGGGCAAAACATCAGTCGGCTGATATCGGTGGCAATGACATGCCAGAAGGCCAGCGCCGCGCCACCCTTGCTCAATGGATCGCCGATCCTAAGAATCCGCTCACACCACGAGTCCTCGTAAACCGTCTCTGGCATCATCACTTCGGGCAGGGATTAGTAACGACTCCGAGCGACTTCGGTCTCGGTGGCGACAAGCCTTCACATCCTGAATTATTGGACTGGCTTGCTGATGAGTTCATCCACAGTGGATGGTCGCTTAAGCACATTCACAAACTCATCGTGATGAGCGCCACCTATCGTCAGCAATCAACGACCATCAATGAGAAGGCGCGCAATCTCGACGCCTCTAACCGACTGCTCTGGCGACAAAACTCGCGGCGCCTTGATGCCGAGTCCTTACGCGATACCGTGCTGAGCACCGCTGGCACACTCAATCTCGCCATGGGTGGACCTGG
Organism: Verrucomicrobiota bacterium; assembly: GCA_009885275.1. Lineage (GTDB taxonomy): Bacteria > Verrucomicrobiota > Verrucomicrobiia > Verrucomicrobiales > Verrucomicrobiaceae > Verrucomicrobium. Next base: position 3,575 of record VFKY01000360.1, read on the forward strand.
GTTCCGTGATTTCAAATACACGGAGGCCTATGCGCCGATCTATGATTACACCACGGCGGACAAACCTGAACTGTGGCGGCGCAGCATTTATAGATTCATTGTGCGCACCACGCCGCATCAGTTTCTTTCAACCATGGATTGTCCAAATCCTGCCAATTTCACCCCCGTTCGCTCCCTCACGACCACCGCGCTGCAAGCGCTTACCCTGAGTAACAACGAGTTCATGCTCCAACAAGCAGATCACCTCAAACAACGCATTGAAAATGAAGCGGCTTCCAACCGTGAATCACACATCCGACGCGCCTTCATGCTCACCTTCCAACGCGACCCCAGC
>VFKY01000269.1 GCA_009885275.1 Verrucomicrobiota bacterium
GGATTTTCCGTGAGCGAGTCCAACGTGCCGAAGGTAGCGAGTTACATTCGCGGGCAGGAAGAGCACCACCGGGTGAAGACCTTTCAGGATGAATACCGGGAGTTTCTGACCAAAAACAACATTCAATACGATGAACGGTATGTGTGGGATTGATTTGATCATCTCGCCGTCCTAATTAGGCCGCCCCTTCAGGGCTTCGGGATAATCGTGCCGGATACCCAGGGCGTTGCCCTGGGCTGCGATAGAGCGCGCTGTTGGCGCTCATGATCACCGCTGTGGAATAACCACTACTTTACCGAACTAGGACTCTTCAGTCTGAAAGATGCCCGAGCCATGGAATCCATCAGTCTGCGTAAGGCAGTCAACTGTTGACCGGAGAGCCAGATGCGGGAAATCTGCCAGTCCGGTTCGGAGGGAGGGGCGGCGCAACTCAATGTGCCGTTCCTACCCCTATCTTAAGGTTCTGATTTTCTTGCATCCTGTATGACGCCTTTGATCCTGCCTCTAGGCTACCCCCGCATCAAGCGGGTGCAAAGTTTCCATGAACTGATCACCACGCCTTTTGCTGATGGCGTTAACGCTCTCTGCTGGGAGCGCGTGATGCTGGGGGATTTCGGCGAGGTTGTGGAAAAGCTTGCGGTCGGTGATGGGGTCACCATCCTCGACGAGGCAACACTCCGTGATCTTCCGGTGACTGATGCAGGCAGGATCGCCATCGACTTTATGCTCGAAGATGAGAGGATGCTGCGTGAGCACGATCTAGATCCCGTTCTCAACTGCATCAACGGTTATCCCCGCGATGATGATCCGGGCCCCGTGCCCACCGACGTCTTCTCCTTTCATGTCGATAGCGCGACAGTTGAAACTGACACCTGGCTTTGCACTTATCATGGACCTGCGAGCGAAGGGCTGCGCAACGATGAAGCGCAACGGCGAGTGGATATCCTTGAAACACGAGCCAAACTCCTCACTCAATTTGGAGGGGAGGATAACGATGATTTTCTCGAATACTTGAATGAGAACTGTTACGACCTTCACTATGCGTCCCTCCCGAATGCACAGCCTTTTTCCTTCGGTCTTGTCAACCTCTGGCGTATCGCAGTGAATTATCCTGGTAATCCTGTGCCGCCTTGCATCCATCGTGCTCCCGAAACATTCCCTGGCGAGTCGCCACGATTGTTGCTCATCAGTTGATCATGAGGAAGGGTATATTTCCGTCGGGATTCCTTACTTCCTTGGTCTGAGTTTTCCACCCATGGGAAGAAACGCATAAAAAAAATGCATGGGCGATTTTAAAAACACAGCGGTGTCTCTCCAAGCTACGCCTGAGAGAACTACCGCAAAGGTGTCGAGTAGTTCGGGGTATTTTTCCAATCTTCGATCAAGCCATGACATGACACGAGCAGAGGCGTTTTTTTCAATCGGAGTGCTCAAGAGATTCACCAGCATAATGAGTGCGAAGAGAATGCCACATATCATCAATGTGCTGCGAAAGGGAAGCCGTTTAAGAAAATTGAGCAGAAGACAAACAAAGGCGATTAAGGTTGGCGCATAGCGAGTCAATCTAATGTTGCCTTGTCGCCAGAGAAACAACTTCGCACTTTCGCCAGTCTGGAGTGCATGGGCAGCTTCATGCAGTGCTAGCGACCATGATGCGGCATCGGTTCCCATCATGGTACTTTGATTAAGAAAAAGACAGCGACGTCCCACATCATAATAGTCAGAAACGAAAGCATTGTGTTCCATGATTTTGACATCGCTGGCGTCATTCTCATCGAGAAATTCCCGCACGGCCTCCGCTGCGGTCATCGCTCCGGGCACGCCGACTTTGGACCCAGTCTTGATGGCCGCATGGAAGCGGTCTGACGCAAACTTTGCTGCCGCCAATGCAAAGAGCAGGGGGATGATAATGAGAGCGAGCATGGATGAAATACGTTAGCGCAGTTTGTTTTTTATCGCCACTCATGTCTGGGATAGCGACCGCGCAACTGTGTCTTTACTGCTTGATAGCTTGTTTTCCAGAAGTTTCCCAAATCACCGGTCGTCTGCACGGGTCGTTGATTCGGTGCGAGAATTTCCACCGCCACCGTGATTTTACCCGCAGCGATGCGGGGGTTTTCGTTTGTGTCGTAGAGCTGTTGCAGGATCACGGAGATTTGGGGCACTGCATTCGCGCGATACTCTACTCGCACCATTTTTCCGTTGGTGAGCTTCACGCGTTCGGGGGCATAGCGTTCCAGAATGTCGCGTTGTGAGGAGGAGAGCCAGGCTTGAAGCGCGTTCTCGGGGTTGCGATCTTTAATCTGCCGATAAGCCGTGGCTCCGAGACAAACTTGCTCCAGAAGGAGTCGACGTTCTTCATCGCCGATCACGGGCATTTCCAGTTCAGGCATCCATGCAGCAAGACAATTGAGACGTGCGATCCATTGTTCAGTACGTTCATTCCAAAGGGGAAGCTCCAGCCGTTTCGCGATGAGCTCTTCGGCCAGTAGCGATGCAGCCATTCCGGCGTCGGGTTCTCCACGTTCGCGACTGTGCAGGACAAGATCACGAAACCGTGTCTCTTCTAAATTCATGACCCGACGGTTCACGCTGTCATAGGTGGCGCGTTTTCCCTGACTCAAATCATCGGGAAAAAGCTCCTGCAACCACGACTCTTCAATACGCGTGGTCAGGTTTAACTTCACCTGCAAAGCCTTGCCCTGAATCTCTGCGATCTCTGCTGCGACGAGTAACGTGGGTGGCTTGATGCCTGCGTCCTTTTCCAAATGCCCTTTGTAGCCTGCGGCCAAAGCATAAACGCGTGAACCACTTGAAGTCTCTACGCCGAGATGATCAGAGAAGGCGGTGAGAAGGCACTTGGCCAAAGACTCTTCATCGGTGGTTTCTTGATGAGAGTTTAGCCCCAGACGTCGACATAGACCGAGCACCTGCTCATGACTTCGCATCGCCTCCATCGCCGCTCGTCCATGAATGCCCCATGTCGCGCAAGCACCTGGATCAAACTTAAGGGCCACTGCTTTATCAAAAGCACGGAGCAGTGGTTGAAATTCGCTGATATCATCTTTATGAAAAAACTCCTCCTGCTTGCGTTTGGATTCAGCAGTCGGTTTGATGAGGATGTCGCGCCCTTGCGCAATGGCTCCACAGAGTGCAGCGTCTTCGAGGCACCCCATTTCTGAGGCCGTGAGTAGCATTCGGGAAAATCGCGGATGCATCGGGAAGACACTCATCTTTCGACCTATCGGGGTGAGATGAAGTTGTCCTGCCTCGTGTTTCAATGCGCCGATATTACACAAGATGGTGATGGCACGATTGAGTGAGTCTTCCTGAGGGGCCTCATACCAATCAAATTCAACGCCAGCTATTTCACTCACCACTTTGAGGTTGAGAAGTGCTTCACTGAGATCAAGACGACGTATTTCTGCGATCTCACTCTCGGCACGATTGATGTGTTCCCACTCCGACCACAGCCGCATGGCAAAGCCAGGACCGAGACGCCCCGCACGACCAGCTCGCTGATCGGCACTGGCACGACTGATCTTCTGAATGGTTAACGTGTTGATGCCACGTCGATGGTCATACGCTGCGACGCGAGCCATGCCACTATCAATAACAGCGCGCACACCTTCGATAGTGAGGGAGGTCTCGGCGACATTGGTGGAGACAATGATGCGGCGCGATCCATCCGGGCGCAGCACGTCGTCTTGTTGTTGCGGCGAGAGTTCACCATGCAGCGGCAGGATGCGATAACCTTTTGAGAAACTACGACCACTTAGCGCCGTCATCGTTTTGCGGATTTCATGTCCGCCAGGCATGAAGACAAGGAGATCACCATCCAGTTGACGCTTGATGATCAATTCTTCAGCAGCTCTTGCCGCCTGATCCCAGATGGCTTCGGGGAATCCTGCCTTGTCGCGCAACGGAGTCTGATAGCCGATCTCGACAGGAAAGGTTCGACCTTCGGAGTCGAGAATTTCTGATGGTGCTAAAAACTCCCGTAACGGCTCGGGTGTGATGGTCGCGGACATCACAATGATGCGCAGATCGGGGCGACTCTTGGCTTGCACCGCTTTTGCCCAAGCGAGACAGAGATCGCCATCGAGATGACGTTCATGAAACTCATCAATCACGAGGCATCCCACCTTGTTCAACGTAGGATCATCCTGAAGATATCGCAGCATCACGCCCTCGGTAACGAATAGGATGCGCGTCTTGGCACTGCTGACATTTTCAAAGCGCACTTGATATCCCACTTCTTCACCGAGCCTGACGTTTCGTTCCGAGGCAACACGTGAGGCCAGCATGCGAGCGGCAATGCGTCGTGGTTGCAGGACAACAATCCGTTTGTCTCCAGCGAATCCGTGATCCAACAGCATCTGTGGAACCTGCGTGGATTTTCCAGAACCAGTCGGCGCTTTGATGACCGCATTGCGTGTGCCATCCTGTGAAAACCAGGAGACTAATTTTTCGCGGAGCGATTCGATGGGAAGGGAAGACAGGCGCACAGACACAGCACCTGTCTTCTCACTCAGTCTTTACGCAGAGGCAAGTGCTCCGGTGATGCTTTTGCCTGTTTGCTCACTGCTTTTGATAGTAGTGGAGCTCTTTATTTTCTTCGACAACCGATTCCAAAGAGGCATAGGGCGCATAATAATTAAGGCACGCTCTCGCGAGCGTGCCTTTTGTGATTTGAGTGGATGACGTTCTCTATTTGTCTGCAAACTGAGCATCGAAGATGATTTTCGATGTTGGGAAATCGAGCTTCTTCACAAAAGCGCAAGACTCGGTGGCACCGAATTCGCGGTCCATACCGCCGTCTTCCCATTCGATGGAGAGCGGGCCAGCA
>VFKY01000344.1 GCA_009885275.1 Verrucomicrobiota bacterium
AATCTTTTGGAGAGCTTCATTTTTCTGGCTCTCAGGTATGACCTGACTCATATCCACGGTGATCGTCTTAAAATCGAACCCATCGGATGATTTCAGATCTGTCAGTTTGATGTTGCCGGATTTTCCACTCAACATTTTTTCATTGAACAACTGCTTCATCATTTCCGCTGGATCGGCCACCTTCATTCCAATTAAGAGTGGGGGCAGTTCAAACCTAGCGGCAATGCTTGCCAAATGCTCCATATGAGCAGGATCAGATACCAGTGATTGAATCATGGTGATGGGACTCGATCCCTCATCGGAATTGGGAGTTTTGCCGGTCCTACCTGACATTAGCGTCTTGAAGTTCACCTCGTTGTAAAACTTATTGAGTTCACTTAACACAGCGGCCTCTTGGGCGAAGCCGACTCCCCCCGCGATAAATAGATCGTCCCCCCATAATTTTTCGAGTATTTCTTGTGACTTGTCGCCCGCCGTGGGAGCGGGCATTTTGTCTTGAATCATGGCGTCGATATCTTTCCAGTAGGAGGATTTTTTCAAGGCAGCAAGATGCGCCTTTAGTTGGGTCGTCCCGATGTAAAACTCCGTGCTTACCGGTAATTTTGCTGCAAATCCAAGTTTAGCGGCGTGATCGGCTAGGGCGGGCGCCTTTTCTGGAGTAGTCGGGGTGGCGCCTGCTGAAGTTCTTGATGCGGAATCAGGTGTGGCCGACTCCTCTTTCTTGCCACACTGACTTAATAAAAATATCAGTGGGGCCAGGAGCAATACGATGAAATAGAAGTGTTTCGAACAAGACATAGGGTGCGATATTAGTGGGTAGATTTAGGAAAGGCAACGAATGCTGCAATCAGGAATGGTCGAAACTGCCATATATTATCCATTGCTTGTAGGAAAAATGAACATGCCTTGCATTATATTTGTCTTGTGTGACGTAGTTTTTCGCCTTCTTAGAACAGATTACTTTGCATGAGCTCCATTTTTTGTCAGTATATCCCATAATGAAAGAATACGCCTTCATTCACGAACACGGGAAAATTCCCGATGTGTTACGCGCTGTCCCCTTTCTCGGGTCGTTTAACGATGACCAGCTTAATGACGTTCTCAATGCCAGTAGCTATATAAAATGCGATCCGGGCGACACGATCATTGAGGATGGTGCTATCGATTCTCGAATATACATCCTTCTTAGTGGATCGGTCAGTATTCGAAAAGGAGATAAGATTTATGCAAAAATTGATGGGCTGGGTGAAATATTTGGCGAGCTTGCGGTCATCAATGAAGATCGCCGTTCTGCCTCAGTGATTGCTACGGAGGAGACGGTCTGCATTGCCGTGGATCAGAAATTCCTTCAGGACATACAACCGCGCGAAGAGCATCCCGCTTTCTACGCTGCACTTTATGAGTTCATTGCCCGCACAACAGCGGCGCGACTCAAAAACACCTCGATGCGACTGGCTCAATTGGAAATGCAATTAAACAAGCTTAAGGGCAGTTCTTCTGACAAAAAGAAGAGTTTAAAATCGCCGCTGGTAAAAAGGGACGTCGGTAAAAAATTGGTCAACTCCAAGCCAAAACTGCCCGTGATAAAACGCAAGGTAGCACCAGCCAAGACCAAGCGAGCCAAGGCGCTCCGTTAAAAAAACCGTCCGCCTTCCAAAGAAGAAGGAACAGACTGCCACTGGCTCCTACAATCATGTCCAGCGCTCGCAGTTTTCGTCTTGAAATGCTTCAAGTCGCTCGCCTTGCCTCGCGAGTGTTGGGTGATTCAGCCTCATTGGTGGCTGAGTTCCTTCGTTCTAAAATTAATGATGATGGTGGTTTCTCAGATCGAGAGGGACGGAGCGACCTTTATTATACCGTATTCGGGCTCGAGGGCTTGCGCGCTGTACAGGTAGAGCTTCCCAGCGATGTAAGTTCTGCTTATGTCCGCTCCTTTGGTGACGGCGCAGGATTGGACTTCGTGCATCTTTGTTCGCTTGTTCGCTGCGGGGCCAATTTACAAAACTCTTTCTTTAGGGATGAACATGCTGATAAAATCATCAGCCGTATTGAGCAATATCGCACTGCAGATGGAGGTTATCACGGCACCCCTGCAAAGAGTCGCGGTTCCGCCTATGGTGCCCTGCTTGCTTGGGGGGCTTATGCTGATCTTGGTAAAGATTTACCTGAATCAGAGCGTTTATTGACGGCGCTCCTAGGGTTACAGCTTCCCGATGGTTCATTTGCCAATGAACCGGGATTGCCTCAAGGAACAACCACCGCTACCGCTGCCGCCGTGATGCTCTGTCGCTATCTTCAACAGTCATTGCCGCAGGCCACAGGAGATTGGCTACTTCAACAAGTGCATCCGAGCGGAGGCTTTCTCGCGACGCCTCGTGCGCCTTTGCCAGATCTGCTTAGCACCGCCACTGCACTTCATGCATTGGAGAGTTTGGAAGTCGACTTTTCATCGCTGCGTGATCTGTGCCTCGATTTTGTAGACAGCCTATGGTCAGCAGAAGGTGGCTTTCACGGGCACTGGGCTGATGATGATCTCGATGCCGAGTACACCTCCTACGGTCTGCTGGCGCTTGGGCATCTGGGAATATGAAGTAAGAAAGAAGGGCTGATGTCATATTCCATGCTCGTATCCCACCCCATTATTCCGTAAACTCCAAGCTAATCACTTACATGAAAATACGACCGATGGTTTTTTTACGCGTTTGTCTCTTACTGATGACGCTGCATTATGGCCCTGCATTTGCGGCGGGTCTTGATTTGTCAGACAACCGCAAAGGTGCACCGGATCTTGAGCTCAGTGCTGATTCTTCCAAGCGTGCCACAGCACATGCGAATTTTATTACGGCTCAAATGCTTGAAAGCACAGGCAAAATGCGGGAGGCGTTGGGCTACTACTTAGCTTTTCTGGAAAGCAGTGTAGGAGAACCAGAGATCATTGCCCACATCGCAGAAATGACGATGAATTATCAAGGCTTGGATGCAGCAGTAAAACTGCTTGAAGGCAAACTGGTCAACGCGACTTCACCCCAACCCTATGAAAATCTCATTCTTTTTTGTTTGAGTTACGCTCAAGAAAAAAATCAGCTTTTAACAAGGGCCACCACTGCTGCGGACCAAGTCATGCAAACTTTTCCGAAAGACGCGCAGACCTATGTGATGGCTGTTCGATTACAGTTGGCCACTGGCAAACGCGATCAAGCGGCTCAGACACTAGAGAAAGCCATCAAGCTGGAAGGATTGACCGCTACATTCTGGTTGGGACTGGGGCGCATCGCTCAAGAAGTTTGGCCAATCGCGGATCCTGATAAAAGGGTAGAACATCTTGCTAAGATTAATCCCTTCTTTGAAAAAGCATTGCAAGAAGCTTCAAAGAATTCCAAGGCTGGAGAAGAACTCCTTGTCGCGGATTACTTCTTGTTTAGCAACCAGATCAAAAGCGCTCTCGCGATCGCAGAGGCTGTGGTTACCCGTGATGGCAGTCTCGATGCGCGCAAACGGGCGGTGCGTCTCTACGAAGCGGCAGAGCGACCTGATGACTCCTTCAAAGCCCTTGAGGATCTGGTGCAGGCCTACCCCCGAGATGTCGAGCATCGCCGCCTACTCGCGGCTCAGTATATTCAAAAACGCGAATTTCCAAAAGCGGTGGAGCAATATGAAGCGGCACTGCAGATCGGTGGTGGTGATCTCAACGACTATCTGCAAATCAGTAATCTCTTACGCTTAGTGAAGGAACCGGAGAAGTTTGATCAATTCACCGTGAGAGCTCAGCAACTTTTTCCAACGGAACCACGAGTGAGCTACTTTCGCGCGCTCGCTTTGAATCAACTTAAAAATCATGCGGAATCAGCCAAACTTTTTGCGCAAACCGCCAAGCAAGCAGAGACCATGGCCCCTGAACTCTTAGACGATACTTTCTATTTTGCCTGGGGTGTCGCGCTTGAGCGCAGCAGTCAATTTGAGGCCGCCGAGAAACAGTTTGAAAAAAGCATTAACCTCACACCTTCCGACGATCCTCCACGTGCGGCCAACACCATGAACTATCTCGGTTACATGTGGCTAGACCAAGGTTTAAATCTCGACAAAGCAGAACAACTCATCCGTAAAGCGAATGAGATGGAGCGGGACAATGCTGCCTATATCGACAGTCTTGGTTGGGTGCTTTTCAAACAAGGGAAGTTTGCGGAAGCACTCACGGAGCTACTCAGGGCTGAGTCACTCATGGAAACACTTACCGGCGACGATGCAGAAGTGCTTGATCACATCGCTCAGACTTATGACAAAATGGGCAACAAAGACAAGGCCACTGAATACTGGAAGCGCGCCCTCGATCTCAATCCTGAAACTGAGTCCGTCAAAGAACGCATCGAAAAATCACTTGGAATTAGCAAGCCCAAGACTGATCCCAAGCCACCCATCGAGGAAAAGGAACCGCCAAAAGTGAAAGAGAATGCCGGCGGCGCTTAGTAAGACGAGCATCATTTTATCAACGGTTCCCCATGATGTTAACCCGCCGCTCATTCGCGCACCTGATGGGCATTGCTCCGCTCAATATAACCTGTTTGGCACAGGCGGAGGCATTGAGCGAGGATTTTAAGCTCAAGCAAATCCTTGAACCGATTCGTGCCAAATATGCCTTACCTGCTCTCGCCGGAGGTATTGTCACAACTTCGGGTCTAGAGAGAGTGGCCGCGACCGGAGTTCGCAAAGCTGGAGGCACCACTCAAGCAACGATTGGTGACCTGTGGCATCTCGGCTCTGATACAAAAGCAATGACAGCTTCGCTAGTGGCGATGCTCGTAGAAGATCACAAACTCGGCTGGGAGGATAATCTCGCAGCACTCTTCCCCAATCTGTCCTCGTTACACAGTTCCGAGCTCGGCAAAGTGTCAGTTACCCAGCTGCTGCACCACACCGCAGGTTTACCGGCCAATCTCCCTTGGTCAACCTTTCAAGCCAAAGGTGGCAGTCTTATGGAGCAACGTCAGGCGGTCTTGGAAGAGGCGCTTCGCATTCCCCTTATTACCACACCCGGCACAAGCTATTTATACTCCAATATCGGTTATGTCCTCGCCGGACTTATCATTGAGAATCGCACTGGCAAAGCCTGGGAAGAAGTGATGAAAGAACGTCTCTTTATACCTTTGGGCATGACTAGCTCCGGTTTTGGCGGTATCGGCACACTGGGCACGGAGGATCAACCTTGGCCTCATAAGGAGGAGGGTACGCCTCTCCCACGGAACGGTCCTGCCGTGGATAATCCGCCTGTAATGGGCCCTGCGGGTACAGTTCATGCGACAATGGCGGATTGGGCCAAATTCATTGCCGATCATCTAAGAGGCTCTCGTGGCCAAAAAGCGCTGCTCGAACCTGCAAGCTATGACAGACTTCATCAGCCCAGTCTCAATGATTATGGTATGGGGTGGATAGTCGTGAATCGATCTTGGGCAGGAGGCTTGGCTCTAACCCATGCAGGTACTAATACGATGAATTACTGCGTGACTTGGCTCGCTCCGAAGAAAAATTTTGCAGTGCTCGTTTGCACGAATCGCGGAGGACAGAGCAAAGCGGCCGATGAAGCCATCAGCGCTTTGATCCAGCAATGGCAATCTTAACTCAGGAAAAGTGGTGGCTCGAAATGATGATGCTAAGTGCAATAGACGTTTTCGATCTCCCCTCTTTCGCGTCATTGGTTGCTTTTTTGTGCTGGGAATCTAGTCTGAAGCGTACCCACTTCTACCCTAACTCATTTTTACCATGGAAAATCCCCCAAAAATCACTGCTTATCTCAAAACTTTCTGTGGCTGGAGCGAGGGAGTGCGCGCTGTCTTCCGCAAATACCAACTCGATTTCGAAGAGAAGGACATCATTAAGAATCAAGCCTTCCGCTGGGAGATGGAACAAAAAAGCGGTCAACCTCTTAGTCCCTGCGTAGAGATCAATGGCACCATGATTCCGGATATCAGCGGTGAGGAAGTGGAACGATGGATGATCGACAATGGAGTGATTAAATCGAGTGATGCAGAAGCCGATGCACCCATCAACTCTGCTTGTACTGATGAGCAACATGCAGCGATGGCACAGCAACAGGGCGGCAACATCAAATTCATCGCCTGATCCAACAGGAGATCATTTTCGGAAAAGGACGCTGCATCCGCAGCGTCCTTTTTATTGAAGATCAACTAGAAACAGCTTTAGACAGGATTAGTGATTGGTCATTTCGTTGTATTTCATCCTATAAATCTTGTTAAGCCTGTCTAATTCCATCGACAAATTCGACTGTCGAGATTGAAAATCTGCCCAGAAGTGTGCGGCATATGCTGATCGAGAAAGGCAATGAAGCGAGCCGTTGCAGCACAAGTGTTGAAACGGCGTAAGGCATGAGCTTCACGATACGCCTCGCGCTTTGATTCATCGAGATGAGCTGTCATTTTTGTTTCAAGAAACCCTGGAAGTATCAAATTAACTCGGACGTTTCGCCCACCGTATTCCTTCGCGAGACTTTCGGATAGACCAAACAAACCGGCTTTTGCCGCCGCATAGTTCGATTGACCGATAGGGCCACGCAAGGCAGAGAAGGATCCAACAAAAACAATATGGCCCTGCTTTTGCTTAACCATCAACTTGAGTGCAGCGCGAGCAGAGCGAAATGCACCCGAGAGGCAGACTTCAAGCACCTTGCTAAAATCTTCATCTGGCATGTTAGCCAGTGTTTTGTCGGCGACCAAGCCCGCGTTGCAGACGAGCAAGTCGAGTCGTGGGAGTGTTGCTATATACGCATTGATCGACGATGTCTTAGTAACATCGAGCGCGCTCTTGCCAGGGGCATGAATTTCATACTCCTGAATGGAGAGTTCGCGATAGATAGCGGAGGCGAGTGTGCCTTCGCCTCCAGTGATCAGTGCTGTGGCCATGATGGGAAAAGGTGCTTACGGCAGCTTAGCACCTTCCATGAATCGTTCAGCCACCAAGATTGGAAAAAATCACCGCAGTCTTGTCATACTTTATCCGCGCACCGGTCAGTTGACCGAGGTAATTGAGAACTTCTGAGAGAGGCACCTTGGAGAGATTAATGCTGATAACCTTTTTCCCTAATTCAGGGTCTTTTAAAATGATATTAGGGATAACTTTTTCTCCCGTGGCCTGTTTTGATTTAATGCGCACGGCCTCAATGGCTTCAGCTAACGCAACATCAGTGAATTCGATCTTGTCGATGATGATCTTTTCATAGCTTTTCCTGAGCACGGTATTTTCAGAGCCGAGTTTCTGGTCAATCTGGGCGATCATCGCCCGTGTTTCCATGTGAGTGGGATTAGCCACTAGCACTTGTGAGAGCTTTTCACGTGCCAGATCAAATTGCCCGGCAAAAAAGGCGGCTCGCCCCTCTTGATAGACCACATGGAGATCGTCCCCAGCGAGGACGGTAGTAATATTCAGACACAAGATGGACAATAGTCCGGCGAACAGAGACAGGATGTTTCTTTTCATGGCGTCGTGATGTTTAAGCACGGACGCATTGTGCCAAAAAATAGACCGCTAAGTCAAGCCTGAACTGGGGTGTGGCAAATTATGATGACCAGTCGAGCGCTTTTTTTCTCCACGCATAAACGAATGCCACGCCGAGAATTCCAACAAATGAAAGCATCCACCAGAAGATCGCAGGCCCGTAGGCGACCACGAAATCCTTAAAGATGATGGCCCAAGGATAAAGGAAGACGACTTCGATGTCGAAGAGTACAAAAAGCATGGCTACGATATAAAACTTCACACTGAATCGCGGCTGCGCTTCTCCGATGGGCAACATGCCACATTCGTAAGCGGAGTCCTTCATCGGGTTCCGTTTTGCGGATCTTCCAAGGAGAACGCTCGCCAGCAAGGTTCCGCCGGCAAATCCGGAGGCGAGCAGGGCTTGTAGGATGATGGGAAGGTAGTTTTCGAGCATCGTCGTGAAAAAATTACACTCCCCGATAGGCCCAGCGAGTAAGGGAAGCAAATAGAAAAGCCGCTCCATTTGAGCGGAGGAGCCTGATTGATAGAGCGTTCAAGAGAGCTTAGCGTGCGGCAGCGGCAGCGGCGGCAGCAGCATCCGCACGTGCAAGGGTGAACGCGCTAGACGCCTGCTCCAGACCTTTGAGACCACGGTAGATCTTCAGCTTCTTCTCAGCTAGGCCACGTCCCACTAGGTTTTGTAATTTTTCATAGGAGCGAAGCCGAAGCATTTCTTCTCCTCCGCTCACGGCATTCTTCAGTTTTAAATTCTCATATACCTGTAAAAATAGGGCATTGAATTCGTAACTTTTACCACCCAAAAGGACGTTCACCAACTCATCTGTAACGTGGTCAGGAACCCGGCGCGAAAAACGTGTTTTTCTTACGGTAGCCATAGAAAACCATAGTAGCATAAAATGATTGATTACGCGAAGTTTATATTAAACTTTGTCGAAAAAAGGCATTTTTAAAGCCTTTTACGAGCTCTTTAATTCAATCGG
>VFKY01000277.1 GCA_009885275.1 Verrucomicrobiota bacterium
CATCGCTTCTTTCAGGAGCGCGACTTCTTCCATGTCCATACGCCAATCATCACCGCGAGCGATTGCGAAGGTGCGGGCGAAATGTTTCGCGTCACCACCATTCCCCACGGCAGTCAGGCCAAACAAGATACCGACTTCTTTGGCAAGCCGGCCTATCTCACTGTGAGCGGTCAGTTGCAGGCGGAGGTCTTCGCCAGTGCCTTGAGCAAGGTTTACACCTTCGGTCCCACTTTCCGCGCCGAAAATTCCAACACCGCACGTCATGCCGCCGAGTTCTGGATGATCGAGCCCGAAATGGCCTTTCATGATCTCAACGCTGACATGTCGGTCGCGGAAGAGAATATCAAATACCTTCTGAATTCCCTCTTTGAAACCTGCGGCGAGGAACTGGAGTTCTTCAATAAATTCGTCGATCAGGGACTCATCACCCGTTTACAACAGACCATGGACAAGCCCTTCCAACGGGTCAGCTACACTGATGCAGTGGAGCTTCTGCAAAAATGCGGACGCACCTTCGAGTATCCTGTCGAATGGGGACAAAATCTTCAATCCGAGCACGAACGATTCCTCGCAGAAGAACACTTCCAGAGTCCGGTTACGGTTTTCAATTATCCACAAAGCATCAAGCCCTTTTACATGCGGCAAAATGACGATGGCAAGACAGTCGCCGCCATGGATGTGCTGGTTCCCGGCATCGGTGAAATCATCGGCGGCAGCCAGCGTGAAGAGCGTCTCGAACGACTGGAGACGGCTATGCAGGCTCACGGCCTCGACATGGAGACGTATCGCTGGTATTCCGATCTCCGTCGTTTCGGCTCCGTACCGCATGCCGGATACGGCATGGGCTTTGAACGTTTCCTCATGTTTGCGACAGGAGTGAGCAATATACGCGATGTAATTCCCTTTGCGAGAACGCCAGGTCACGCAGATTTCTAAGTAATGTCAGCCTATAGCCTACAACCTAAAGCCTTTTGCCATCGCCTTGCTTTTGAGGTCGGAGTAATCTTCATGCTCGCCCTGTGCTCTGGTTCAAGTCGCGCTCAGCAAACCGAACCGCTGCGGATCGAGCTAGTCTCTGAAGTGACAAGTGTCCAGCCAGGTCAGCCATTCTATGTCGGCCTGCACCTTCAACACAAAGAAGGCTATCATACCTATTGGAAGTTCCCCGGTGTCGTCGGTGTGCCCACGAACATCACATGGAATTTACCCCCTGGCTGGAAGGCTGGTGATATCGAATGGCCGGAACCAGAGCGCGTTTTCATGTTCAAGATTCGTGCTCAAGGTTATCACGGTGAAGTGATCTTACCCGTGCTCATCACGCCACCTCAAAAGCTTGAAGACGGTGCTGCCGTAACACTTGCAGGCAAGGCTTCATGGATGTGCTGCAATCGTGAATGCAATCCTGGCTTCAAGGATTTGACGCTCACGCTGCCCGTTTCGAACGCTCCCACTGCTCTGAATAAGACAAGCGAAAAACTTTTCGCGCAAGCACGCGCCACCCTACCTCCACCCATTTCTGAATGGGAAACACGCGCCACGCTCCACGATGGCAAAGTAATATTGCGTCTCGTGCCTCAAACCACAGAGTTAAAGAAACACGCCGCCAATATCAAAGACCTTTTCTTCTTCACCGAGGATGGATTGATCAATCCCGATAAAGAACAGATCGTTAAACATGAGAGCGATGGTTCGCTTGTTCTAGAGATGCTCGTCTCTGAGTATGGACCAAAGCGAATGCCTAAAATGTTGATCGGCGTATTGCAGTCCCATGAAGGCATGACCACCAGCGATGTCAGGTCGGTCAGTTTTTCCACCCCCCTTCTTACAGAATAACACCCTAGCTTTGTAGGGCGAGCGCTCCGCTCGCCGTTCCTATTCCTCATGAGGCGAGCGGAGCGCTCGCCCTACAAATTACCTTTTCAATTTTTATATCGAAGGTGCAAAAACGAACTTTGAACTGCGAACGTGGAAATGATACCCTGCGTTCATGAACGCGCTCCTTTTACCGTTTCGTGGCCTCTGGCTGATTCTTCTCGTGGTGAGCATCACCACCATACAGAGCTGTCAGGCCCAGACCTCCCGCACGGCTGCCTATGCGACTAGGGTCAGCTTCAAGAAAGGCGACATCCTTCATTTTTCCGACTTCGATCTCACTTACACCGGCGAGCGTCATGAGGCATCCAAGACTTATCCTCGCGGCTTTGACTTCCACGATTTCACAGCCACCCACGGCACCGAATCGGTGAAAGTCAGCTGGAGTTCCGGCACCGGAGAGATCGGACCGGCGCTCTTCACCGTCAGCGGCAAAAGGTTTCAACTCGAACTGCGTCACTCCGACAGGCTCGGAAAACTCAAGGACGATGAGTTGGTGGTAAGCCGATAAAACATGGAGCGTGGATTTTAATCCGCTGAAACTATCCAATTCCTACGGCGGATTAAAATCCACGCTCCATGCTTTGCTATTCCTCATTTTCAAACACCGGCTCAAAGACAAACCACTGCCACCAGTGTTGTTCGATAACCTCTCGCAGAATCACGTTCCACTGATTGGCCGCACCCATTTGCGCAGCTTCTTTGTCTCGATCTGTCACGATCATCGTGATCGGAGCAAAAGCTTGAACCCGATATCGGCGATAGCCCAGACGGATGATGAAAATAGGATGAATGCTTGTTTTTGCAACCATCGCCAGTGTAAATGGTCCACGGGGCACTTGCCACGAAACACCATCCTTGAATGCCAATTTTAAAGGTGCCACATCGAACAGAATGCGATCCCCCTGAATGGCAACAATGCCTCCCTCACCAATCGCGCGTACCAGTTCAACGCCGAGCATGCCACCAGGTTCATTGTAATGAATCACAAAGGCTTCACTGGATTGACGCTTGCGTTTATCATCTTGAAATTCTTGGTTTTCCTTCTGTCTCTCTGGTGCCCGTACCATGTGAATGGGGTGCTTGAAACGACTGGCAAATACAGGGGCCGCGACATCGTAGTTGCCCATGTGTGCGGTCAACAATACAGTGCCCGTCTCTTTTGCCTCCAATTCGTGAAGATACTCCCGCCCCATGATATCCCACGTGATGATTTCCTGTCCCTCTTGAACACGAGCGCTATCAGTGATCGACCAGGCAAAATTCCAGAAGACTCTGAAGGCGCGAAATTGATTCCCTAAGGCAGTGCTGCCGGACAAGACAAACTTAAGATTATGAGCCACCGCGTTGCGAGCTTTCCCGCAAAATATCCAAAAAACAAAGGTGGCAGCAAGCATGAAAAATGGCTCCAAAAACCATGGGCAAATCCTCACTGCCATGTGCAACAGGTGCATCCAGAAGTCACCATAAACAGAGAAGCGGCGGAAAAAGGATTTCAATAGCGGAAAACTCAAAGTTAGAAGACCTGATGACACCAAATCACTTAATGCGGAATCCTTCAACCTCTGCTTGCCAGCAAACGTAAATAGGAGGAAAATTAAACCCAACGCATGCAATACACTTACGACGTCATCATTATCGGTGGAGCCTTCTCAGGATCAAGCATGGGATTGCTTTTGAAGCGTGCCCGTCCTGAAACGAAAATTTTAATCGTCGAACGCTCCACGGAATACGATCGCAAGGTGGGCGAATCGGTTTCGGAAGTGGCTGGCTGTTTCCTCACCCGGGTCTTGCGCCTCTCCCACTACCTCGATCACCACCATCTCAACAAACATGGACTGCGCATGTGGTTCACCAGCGATAACAATAAGTCGCTCGCAGCCTGCTCGGAGATCGGCGCCTATTATCAGACGAGACTTCCGGCTTATCAGATCGACCGATCTCTGCTCGATCAACACATCTACGATCTCGCTACCGAAGCCGGTTGCGAGATGTGGCGCCCCGCAAAAGTGGGTGAGATCAAGCTCAACGGGAAAGAAGGTCAGACGGTGGAAATCAAGGTGGGCGAAGAAACCCGCGCCGTCACCGCCAAATGGGTCATCGACGCCTCCGGTAAAGCCGCCACGCTGGCACGTAAACTCGGTCATTGGCGCAAACTGGACTCGCATCCGACCAATTCCCTCTGGGGACGTTTCCGCAACGTTGCGGACATGGATGGTTACGAATTCACCAAGGAACATCCGGAATTCATGAACGCGGTGCGCTCCGCACGAGGCCGGGCTACCAATCACTTGATGGGGCGCGGCTGGTGGTGCTGGATCATCCCCTTACCAAACGGCGATGTCAGTCTCGGCCTCACCTATGATCGCCGGATCATGGAGGCACCGGAAGGAGCCGACATCCCTGAGAAACTGCTCAATTTTGTGCGCAAGCACCCCATGGGTCTGGCCTTGTTTGATAAAGCAGAGCCAGTCGCTCATGATGCTCGTGCCTATTCCCACCTCCCCTATTACACGGAACAAACCGCCGGAGAAGGCTGGGCCTGTGTCGGTGATGCCGCAGGATTCATGGACCCTCTCTACAGTCAGGGCTTGGACTACTGCGCGCACACCACCTACGCCGTCCATAAAATAGTACTCGAATCCCTCTCCGGCAAAGAGATGACCAATGATATCGCTGCCTACAATCAACTTTTTAACGACAGCTATCAGCGCTGGTATCAATCCATTTACCACAACAAGTATCACTACCTCGGTGATGCGGAGCTCATGAATGCGGCATTTTTACTGGATCTCGGCAGTTACTTCATTGGCCCTGTGCGTTCTGTTTATGAGAATACGGATCGGGAATTTTCTCTGCTCCCCTACTCGGGAATGGCAGGAAAAATGTTCGCGAAATTCATGAGTCTCTACAATCGCCGACTCGCCCTCATTGCGCGCAAACGCTGGGAGGCAGGAACATACGGCAATATGAATCTTAATCATCGCTTCCTCCTTAAACAGGGGTTCGCACCTGACTTGAAAATATGGCGACTCTTTCGCAATGGTCTTTGGATCTGGGCAAAGGCGGAGATAAACGCTTTCTTTCTCCCTACTCCCAAGGAAGATACGGCGGTCGTAACGACTCCCTCCGCAGAGCAAACCATGCCCGCATGATGTCTCACTCTGTGCCTCCCTTTTTATATTGACCTGAACTCCTGATGCGTCTCCCTCCGAAGAAGTTTATCGCCACCCCGTTCGCTTATCACCAGGAACTCACGTTACAAATTGAGACGCTGACCAATCTCGGTCATGGCCTTGCCCGTGTCGATGGCTGGGTCGTGATGATTCCTTTTGCATTGCCCAATGAAA
>VFKY01000221.1 GCA_009885275.1 Verrucomicrobiota bacterium
AGGGAGAAGTTAAAAGGGAAAAGGGGTAAGGGGTAAGGGGTAAGGGGGGCAGAGGTTTAAGGTTTAAGGTTTAAGGCGGTAGGCGGTAGGCGGTAGGCGGTGAGGCGGTGTGACGACCTGGGAGCGCCGCCATCTCTGGCGGCATCGATTGGGGATGAAGAGTTAAGGTTTAAGGTTTCGGATTTTGCTGGCCGTACTCTCTGATCTTGTCAATCAATCCAACAAATCCCGTTAATCCTGTTAAAGATTCAGAGTTCAGGCCGACCGCCCCTCCGATCTTGTCAATCAATCCAATCAATCTCGTTAATCCTGTCAAAGGTTCAAGGTTTCAGGAGACAGCCCATGTTTGTCCGTGAGACCTTCGTGTATCGCGAAGCGATACTCCTTGAATAGCCGTGGGTTTTAACCCACGGGCTGAGGGAGTAATTTTCAACCGCGAAGCGGTTGTCCCATCATGATGCCTAATATTTTGTCTGTGATTTGGATTTTTATCCCAAAGGGATTACGCCCTCCAGCCCGGGGTTGTCGTCGTCAGACGACTACCCTGGGTATTGATGAGTCTGATATTGAACCGCAAAGCGGTTCCGCCCAATGCGTTGAATGACCCTGTGGGAATGAAGAGGGCTGAACCACGTTGTGGTTCTTGGTATTTTGATGACATGACCCATGGTAGAACCTTCGGTTCAACCATGGGCTGGAGGGCGCAATCCCTTTGGGATAGAAAGGGGAAAGGAATAAGGGGAAAGGTTCAAGGTTTAAGGGATAAGTCCCGCCTACCGCCCCACTTGATCTTGTCCAAAATTCATCCTTCATCCCTCTGCCTTCATCCTTTCTTCAATTCCTGTCTAAAGATTCCGCCTATAGCCTGAAACCTTTACTCTTGAAGCTTGAACCATTTATCTTTCCACTCCCTGCGAGAAATTTTACCACGGACATCGGGCTGCAATCCCTGGCATAACCAGTAGCGTCTCGGCATTTGCCAGAGCGCGAGTCGGTCGCCGAGCCATTCTGCAAGTTGGTCTTCGATGACTCCGTCAGCGACCTGAATGCAGGCAATCGTTTCTTCGCAACGGGTAGTATCTGCACTGGGAACGCCAAATACGACACAGTGTTTCACTTCAGGATGGGTTAGCAGGGCTGCTTCGACATCGGATGGATTAAGTTTTCTGCCTGCAATATTGATGGCGTCACTCATGCGCCCACGCAGAAAAACTTTATCATCCACAATTTCTGCCAGATCGCTGGTGATGAATTGTGCTTTTCCCAATGTCGTAGCGCCATCCTTTTCGGATGAGAGATAGCCCAATCCCACGGCAGCACTGCGCACGGTGATGATGCCCTCTTCCGTGCAAGAGAGTGAGACGCCATGCATGGCGCGTCCTGCAAATGACGCGTCGTTCCGAGGCATGTTGGAGTCATCATAAGCAATGCCACCACATTCGCTGGACCCATAGAAGTTATGAATTTTCAATCCACACTCTTCGTAAACAGCTTGCTCCAACTCTATTGGTAGGGGTGCTCCTGCTGAGATCGCGAGTGAGATAGGTGAATCATGGAGAAGGCCTGAGCGATGCCAGGCTCGCCACATGGCCGGCACTGCAGGAAGTGTCAGGCCACAGCCGAGTTCAAATGCCAGCCGTAGAGAACTGGGTAAAGCATCCGGTACTAGAATGAGAGGGTGTCCATGAAGCAGGAGCGGTAGAACAAGATTCGAAAATCCGTAGCTATGCGCCAGTGAGATCACTGCGAGATTAGGATTGCTCGCATTCAGTTGCATGCTGATGCGGATATTATCAGCGTCGGCCACCAACTGTCTGGCGGTGAACATGACGCACTGTGGTTCCCCTGTGCTACCTGAGGTTAACTTAAGATGGCATACTTCGGCAGGGAGAGACGGGGGCGTCGATAAGCTAGGGGAAGCATTTTCCACCGGACAAATTACGGCGTCATCGCGCCAGCTACGGAGTGTTTGTAGGATGAAGTTAAGACCACCATTTTGATTGGAAATTTCATGAATGCTTCGAGGAATCAGTGGCGGTAATTGATCCAATGCGCCTTGCAAATCCGAGAATCGATGACGTAGTCCTGCTGCGGCATCATGCACGGCGAGTGCGTTGTGATGCGTCTTGAGGGTTTGCTGCCAGAGTTTGTAAAGCATGGACAAAGCGTCTCTAAAGTCAGTGAGAGAGATTGGCAAGTCATGACCGCATTGCCATTCGTAATCGTATCCGCACTTGTGTATAAACTTCAACACCGTTAGACATTCTCTATGCCTCATCAAACACAACTCACCGAGACAGCGACACATCGTGTTGCGGTCACTGGTGTGGGCATTATTACCTCGATGGGAACCGGCTGGCGCGCCAATGCTGACGGGTTTCGTGAGGGGAGAATGGCGCTTCGAGATATTACGGTGTTTGATTCCTCCAGGCAACGGGTACATCGCGCGGGCGAAGTGATTTTTGATCAGCCGTTTCCTTCCACGCAACTTCGAGCACGACAAAAGGCACGACTGGATCGCGCTTCCCGATTGCTTGTTTATGCAGGGTGTGAAGCGTTAAAGCAATCAGGGTGGACCACTGCGGAATTATGTCAGAACAGCATTTCCCTTACACTGGGAACCAGTGCAGGGGCGATGGCGATTGGTGAGAGTTTTTATCAGAACAAAATGGAAAGCCCCATGCGAACTCGCGGTCTCTCCAGCAAGGTGGTGCTATATCAGCCCCATATGCAGGCTCAATTGCTTGCGGATGCTTTGGGAAGTCGTGGTCCTGTGACGATGATTACGAATGCTTGCGCCTCCGGGGCAAATGCTATCGGGCATGCTTTCCGCCTCATCAAAAAAGGGCGAGTTACCCGGGCGATGGCGGGTGGCTATGATGCGTTGGCAAACATGGTATTTGCGGGTTTTGATTCGTTGCAGGCCTTGAGCACCACGGTGCCTCGTCCGTTTGATGCGAATCGCGATGGGTTGGCACTAGGGGAAGGAGCGGCTGTTTTTATGATGGAGCGCTATGAAGATGCGGTGCAGCGCGGAGCGGATATCATCGCTGAAGTGGTTGGTTATGGAGCGAGCACTGATCTGCATCATCTGACTCAACCGCATCCCCAAGGTGACGCTGCACTTTTGAGCATGCAGCGCGCTTGTGCCGAGGCAAACGTAACACCAGCACAAGTACAATACATTAACTCCCACGGCACCGGTACACCGCTCAATGATATTGCCGAGGGCAATGCGATCAGACGCTGGGCAGGCGACAGCGTGGGCAAAGTCATGGTCAGTAGCACCAAGGCTAATATTGGTCACTTGCTCGGTGGAGCCGGTGCGGTGGAGGCGGCCATCTGTCTCATGGCCATGCGGGAAAACTTTGTGCCGCCCACGCCCACGGTTTTGACGCCTGATCCAGTCTGTGTTTTCGATTTAGTGCGCGAACCGCGGCAGGCGATACTCGACTGTGTTTTGACTAATTCGTTCGGGTTCGGCGGATCAAATGCCACCCTCATCATGAAAAAAATCACATGAGTTCCGACATTCACATCACGGGTTGGGGCAGTGTTTCACCGGCAGGCTGGAGCGTCGCGGAGCTTTATGAGGCTGTGGAGAAAAAAGTGCCGCTGCCCATGACTACCGAGTGTCGTAGCGAAGGAGCGATGAAACGCAACTTTCGCAAAGCGCCTGCTCTGGGGGTGGTGCCCGATTACATGAAGCATGCTCGATTGCGTCGATCGGCACCGGCGACACGCTTTGCCATTCATGCGGCGGTTGAAGCTCTGGGGCCGGAGAAATTTGCTCTTGCGAAAAGTGGTGCTTTGAAGCTCGGGGTAATTTTTTGTACCATGA